>SLIY01000105.1 GCA_007135385.1 Leptolyngbyaceae cyanobacterium CSSed165cm_216 | reverse complement strand
CTTCCTGGCGCAGGGCACAAACGTAGTCTCGGCTGAGCCAACTGGTGACCACGGTGCTACCGTAGGTGGCGAGATTTTTGAGTAGCAGGACCAACACAAACACCCCCATCAGGGCCAGGGAGTGTTGGGGACCAGCGATACTCTCGATGCGGGAAAACAGCGATCGCAACAGGGGCGGCAAGCTGGTATCGCTCAGCATGTCTTGGCCCAGAAAATCTAATATCAGCGGGATAATCAGCGTCACCCCAATGCCGTTAAAAATGGCTCCGGCCAGTCCCAACCCAATGGCCGCCAAAAACCCAAGGGGAGAGGTTTTAATCACTTGCAGCAGCAGCCGGTTAGCACGCATGGAGATGGGGAGGTGGGGAAGTTTTGGATTTTGGATTTTGGATTTTGGATTCGTAGCGTGGGTTAGGCGGTTGGGGTTAGGGCGATCGCCAGGTCACTTAACTGCCGCCGTAACCCACGAGTGAGAGATGGGTGAAGGAGGGATGGAGTGGATGGGTGAAGGAGGGATGGAGGGATGGGTGGTAGACGCGGAGCAGCTTCCCGCAGGGTAGGGTGGATGGGTGACGTAGGGGCGGACCTGTGTGTCCGCTCTGGCGGGGGAATGGGGGGGAGTGTCCTGATTTTTGTGTAAATCCCAGTTCTGGGAACGAGAAATCAAGGGTTCTAGCCTGATTGAGCACGACGTTCTGAACACTCCCAATGGGGAAGGAGGAGAATTTTGGATTTTGGATTCTTCCCTTTTCTTTTTTCATTCTTCAACCACATAAGCGGGGCAGCGATTCAAGCATCAGGCCTTGCGCCTACCTGAGGGCGGCCATGGCCTGGTCTAACTGGGTGGCCATGGCATCAAGGCTGTAATGCTCACAGCAGCGCTGTCTCGCTTGGCGTCCCCGGATCTGGGCCGCGGGCCAATTGGCGAAAATAGCCTGTAGCTGCGCCGCCAAGTCGGCTGGACTGTCGGGGTCAGCCAGATACCCTGTGCCCCTCAAGATAGCCGGTAAGGGGCCGACTCGGGTAGCCAGAATCGGCTTGGCCATCGCCATACCATCGGTTAACTTCAGGGGAAACTGGGCCTGGGCCGCCGGATCGGTCCGCTGGGGCACCACCACCACATGGGCGGCCGCTATCACCCGAGGCATCTCACAGTAAGGCTGCTGGCCCAAATGGACAATGCGATCGGGCCAGCGCTTAACCAGGGTGCGATCGTAGTCATCGTAGGGGCTGCCGCCCACAATCACCAACTTTAGATCGTCCTGGTCAAGCTGATCCAGAGCCATCAACAGATTCTCTAACCCTTTGTAGGGACGGGGTGCCCCAGGAAACATCAGCACTCGATATCCCCTGAGGCCGTAGGCAGCGCGACTGGTCTCAGGGCAGTAGCGATCGGGGTTAAATAGCTCAGTATCTTTGCCATTGGGGATGATCACCCCGCCAAACCGCTGCTGTAAAAACGGAGTGTGGGTGGTGACCAGGTCAGCTTTTACCGCCCAGGCTTCTAGCGTTTTGAGATAAAGCGGATGGTCCCATTGGCGTAGAGCCCCCTGGGGTTTCAGTAGATCCCGCGCCCATTGTTTAGGCGTGGGCCGATAGCGGTAGTGATCCCCCCCATGCCAACTCAACTCCCAATCATCGATATCCAACACCAGGGGGCGACGATGCCGTAGCTGATGCAGTAGTGCCAGGCCAAAACTACTAGGCTTTAGTTTGTAGGCATAGATAATATCGCCATTCAGGTGCTGCCAAAGGGCCAGGACGGCCCGCAGATCAGGTTGGGGCAAGGCTAGGGGAATCCTGCAAACGGGGAGAGTCGTATCCCAACCAGCGGCTTCCACAACTGTGGAAAACCCGATGATCTGAACCGGGTAACCCGCCCGCTGTAACGCTTGGCCCAGCAGAAAGGGGCGGACCCCACCGCCCCAGCGCCCTGCCCCCTGGCGCGATAGGTCACTCACCAGTAGGGATACCGTTGGCTTGGACACCCTGCCAGATGGCCCTGTCCCATCATCCCTCTCTGGGTGGCAGTCGATGAAGCGGCGATCGGACATGACGGGGAAATAGCTGTTTTTTGCTGCGGTCTAAGACCTGCTACCGGGGGTGATCATCCGTGGGGGGCCATTCTAAGACCCAGTTACCGAGCAGGCCAGTGCGAAAGTCGTTGAGCATCCGCTTGGCGGTGCGCTCACGGTCATCTTGAAATTTTTGGGTCGCCACCTGGGCCACAAACCCTTCCCCGGTGTACTCATCTAAAGACAACCCATAGCGGTCTTGCAAGATAGAGACATAGCGATCGGCAGATTGGCTCTGTTGCATAGCTTTGAGTAAATCTAGAAACCCGGCAGCCGTGCGCTGGGTATCGTAGGCCGCTTCACCAATGTCGTCACAAATGGCCAGCTTCAAAGCCGCATCCTGATCATCTAGCCGGGAGGGAATCACCCCTGGTGCATCCAACAAATCTAGATCCCCCGATAGACGAATCCATCGCAGCTGGCGGGTCACCCCTGCTCGCCGGGCACTGGCCGCCACTTTGCGCTTCAGCAGTCGGTTAATCAAAGCTGACTTTCCCACATTTGGGAAGCCAATCACCACGGCCCGCACGGGGCGCGGCTTCATCCCCCGGGCTTGACGCCGTTGATTAACAGCGGCACCAGCCTCACGGGCAGCGTTGGCGATCGCGCTTACCCCCTGCCCATGTTGGCCATTACTGAAGTAGGGCACCTCTCCTTGCTGGCGAAACCAATTATCCCAAGCGGTTTTGGCGACCTCAGAAATCATATCCACCCGGTTCATGACTAAAACCCTGGGCTTATCCCCCACCCAGGTGTCAACCTTGGGGTGACGGGTGGCCACAGGAATCCGTGCATCCCGCACTTCCAACACCACATCGACCCGACTAAGTTGATCGACCAGGGCGCGCTCTGCCTTGGCAATATGGCCGGGGTACCACTGGATGTCGGGGGTGGGCATGGGGATGGGGAGTGGGGAAGGTGAGGGGTAGACGCAGAGCAGTTTCGCAGAGCGACATGAAAGGCAGAGTCTTCCCAGCAAGGAAAAGGGGAATTGGTTTTTCCCGTAGCAGATTATAAGTTATTTAGGAAAACCGAGTTCTCCAGCAGGTCAGTACTCAGGCATTTTCTTTCTTGGTTCTTCTGTCTTCTTTTTTCGCTCTTTAGCTACATCATACCGGGAGTGTTCGCGGTATCGTGCCTGATCGGCCCAATCAGGATCGAGTATAGCGAGTATTAGGTTAGTTCCAGGCGATCACCGCCGCCGTGCAGCAATAAGACCATCAGAGTCATGTACTCTCGCAGGTGGCGGGTGAGCAGAAAGTTCTCGCGCACAAACTCCTGGGCTTTATGGCCAAATTCAGCCATTTTGTCGGGCTGGTTCAGCAGGTAGCGAATCCGCAGGGCGGCTCCTTCGGGAGTATTGACCAGAAAACCGGTGTGGTAGTTCACCACTTGTAGGCGAATGCCGCCGGTATCGCCACCAATGACGGGTTTACCTTTCCACATGGCTTCGGTGACCGTTAGCCCAAACCCTTCCCGGGTTGATTTTTGCATCACAATATCGGCGGCTCGTTGCAGGGCGTTGATGGTGCGATTGGCATCAGGGGGCAGCAACAGAATGTGGATGTCGGGGTCGTGGTTGGCTTCGGCTTTCACCTCTTGCAGCACCAGCGCCCCCTCAGGGTCGTCGTCGGCACTTCCCCCGGCCAGCACCAGTTGCAAATCGGGGTGGAATTTGGTGGCCATTTTATAAGCACGAATCACCCCCACCGGGTCTTTGAAGCGATCGAACCGGGAGACTTGCACCACCAAGGGACGATCGGGATCAATCTGAAACTGCCCCAGTACCTCTCGGATTTCCTCCTGGGGCAGGTCAATGTTTTTGTCGCTGAGGGGGTCGATGCTGGGGGAAATGATGTACTCCGGGTGGGGCAGGGCCTGGGCAAAGGCCGGTAGGGAAAAGATGCTGGCTTCGTAGGGCTCAATGAACGGGCGCAAAAACTTCCACACTGGTCGGTAGGGATGGCTAGCATCGATGTGGCAGCGCCAGATCCAGTGGCCCTGGCGATCGGGACAAAGGGACAGTTGAGGGGCGGGTTGGGGATCATGGATGAAAACAAAGTCGGCGTCTACCAGATGCGATCGCAGCCGCTCGGCATTCTGCCGGTTAACCTCTTCATAGTGCTCTAGCAGCCCTTGGGACAGGGGTACCTGGTTTCCCTGGAGGGCATTGTGCATCCCTTTCGTACAGTGGAAAAACGGTTCATCACCGGTAATCACTTGCCAGTCGGTGTTCAACTCTAGCTCCTGCATCAGGGGCACCAGCTTAGTCAAAATTTCGGCCACGCCGCCCCCCAGCTTGGTGGAGTTCACATGCACCACCGACTTACCCCGCAAGGGCTTGGCTAGCTGTTGTAGCTGGTCAATCACATCGTCGCCCACAATCTGGGCGTACTGCTCCAAAATACTCATGGGCTTTTCCTTGGACAATAGCGTTCAAAGGCGTTGGCCAACTGCTGACGAATAGTGGTCAAGCCATTGAAGTAGGGGTCGATGGCGGCCAGATGGTGATTCAGTTCGGCATAGCGATCGCCCCAGCAGGTCAACCAGTATCGAAAGTCATCCTGGTTGATGGGCAGACGACGACGGGCATCAATGAAGTGGTAGAAGATACTGCTAGTAGATAGGTGTGGAATCAGGTCAATTAGCTCTTCCGGTTGTTCGACCCGCTTGGCCGTATCAAACACCACAATAGTGGAGCGAATGAACTCAAAGGGCTCTGTAGCCAGAACCCAATGCAAGTATTCCTTTTCCTCCAGCCGCTCAGCAATCACCTCTAAAAATTCTTGCCGCAGCTCTTCTAAGTCAGCGTATTCATTCGGGGCAACCATGGCCAGTCGCTCGGCCAGGGTGTCGTCGTGCAGCCCCCGCCGGGCCCAGGAGGCGAAGTGATTATTGTATTCCCGTACTTCAAACTGGGACTCTAGCTGACTGCCCCACACGTGCAGGTAGATGCTGTCGGGATCAATGGTACTCAGGTGATTTTGCAGCTCTTTCAGAGTCGTAGCTTTTTTACCCGTAGCGATGGTCAGCAGGGCGCAGTCTTTGATGGCAAAGGCGTCTGCCGCTACCGGGGGACAGAACGGGGCATCGTCGTTAGCCATAGGCAACACCTTGACTGTGGTTGGTTCCACCATACCCAACGATTCTGCCCCAGCTGTGGACCGTTAGCATTTTGTTAATATCACTCATGTCAGTGGCGGCAGATCACCTGGACCTCAGTACCTTCAGCTCTCGACCGTCCGCTGCAATGGTTACCTCATAGCCCGCAAAACTTGCTCAGCCGTTAGTCTCAACTCTGGAAAGTTGGAGAAATGATACTCTCATTACCGTGAAGCGACTGAATGTCATACTCCCCATCCACTAGTGTGCAGATAGAGAGGGTGGGTTGTTTGGGCTTCCCAATGTGTCGGGTGCCCCCAAATCCGGCGTAGTTGGCCATCCAATATTCTGGAATCCCTATCGCCCGAGCTATCGCGGCAGGGCTTTGAGCGCTGCTAGCGCCTGCGGACTTTGGCAATCAGCTCAACCGACGGGGTCGAGTATGACCAGGCCGTTGGATCAGGCTTGGCCCACTCCTGCCCCCCTGATTGACCTAAGCCGCCTGCTCAGACCAGGTTTGAGGTCGTCGCTCTAGCAGGTCGAGAAATTCCGACACCACCCCATTGGTCCAGCCGAAGCCAATTTCGTTGGAGCTGTAGCCAAACTGAATTTCGTCGGAGACATTGGCCGAGCAGCGTTCGACATCGTACTTTTCCACCAGGGTGCCGGCTTTATCAAACTCTTGCACCACCATGTGGACAAACTTGGTGGCAATGCGATGGGCATCGGCGCCATAGCCCGTGCGCTCTAGGCCACCGACGGCAAACCATTGCAGCGGGGCCCAGCCAAAGGGGGCATCCCACTGGTTACCGGACACATGGGTGCTGGTGAGCAGGCCGCCGGGGGCTTCAAATTTCTTCAGGTTATCGACAACCCGCTTGGCCTGGTGGGGAGAGGCGATCCCCGCCCACAGGGGCATGAAAGTGGTGACAAACTCGTAGGGACGGCGCTGACCGGTATAGGGGTTGTAGTCAAAATACAGCCCGGCCTCTTCATCCCAGAGGTATTGGTCAATCAGTTGGTGGCGACGGTGGGCCCGAGTCTGCCAAATTTTGGCTTCCCAGCTGTGCTCCAGAATGTGATAACACTCAGCCATGTCCTGCTCCATTTGATAGAGCAGCACGTTGAGGCAAACCGGAGCATGGTGAATGATGTCGGCACTGAAGGGGCCAAACCGATTGGTGATGTCGAAGCCTGACTCGCGCATGGAGCGATCGCCCTGGTAGTACAGTTCGGTCAACTCGTCGGCCTCGGCATCATAGAACAGACTGACATCATAATCGTCGATCTGATGCTCTCGGAAGTACTCCCGCACTCGGTCATAGTGGGTACGACCGGCTTCATCCCGCTCGGAACTGACCACCTCCGGGGCTGGGCCATGACCCAGAGCATGGTAGTGAGAGAGCCCGGTGACCGGGTTAAAGTGGGGGGGTACCATCCAGTAGTAGTAGTAGCGTTCTAGCGCTGGCAGCAGGGAATGCAACCAGTCGCGATCGCCCGTCTGTTGAAACACCGCCATCGCCATCATTGACAGTACCGGTGGCTGGGAACGATTGAGCATATAGGTGCGGTTGGCGTTGAGCACGGTGCCATAGTGCTGCACCTGGTAGATCAGCTGATCTACCATGTTCTTGGCCATCAGCAACTCCCCATCCCGCAGCAGCCCCAGCAAAATGAAGTAGCTATCCCAGCCGTACATTTCGTTGAACCGGCCCCCGGGCACCACATAGTCATGGGGCAGGTATAGTAGCCCGTGGTCGGTAATTTGGTCGTAGTCAGCGGGTAGCACCCGTAACTCAATCTGGGCGAATTCGTCCTGGCTGAGTACGTTCAGCAGCGCATCTTCTACGGTATAGCGATCTTCCTGAGCCGAAATGTAAACGGGCCAGGGGGTACCGGGAGTATGATCGATCTTCTCGTCCTGGGCCGCTTCTAGCACATGGCTGAGGGAGCGCGATAGGGTCTGCCAGGAGGTCTTAATGTAATGGCGAACAGCATGAATCTGCCAGGGCGTCAGCTCGCTGGCAGGGGAGGAAGCAGATATGGTCACTGGTTACAAAGCTTAATTTCCACGATTATAGTTTAACGACTCTCGGCCCTAACGAGTAGGGCGGCGGGAAAGGTTTGCAAAATCTTGGCAATGGGCAACCGCGACTGATCCCGATGCTTTACATTAGTGAGGGCGTCTTGCCAGGGACCTTTGAGACCGGGCGGCAGCACCAGGGCGGTGTCGCCCCAAACAGCTTTGCCATAGGGGTCTTGATCGGGGGTAATCAGGCTGGTCAAAAAGCGGGGCACAACGGCGATCGCGCTTTGCCCTTTATAGGTTCTAGCAAAGGCCACAATGTGATTCGCCCGCTCCCCTTCGGCGCTGAGTGGCTGGTAATCCCCCTGCTCGAATATGGCCTGATATTGCTGCCGGGCCGCCAGGGTGCGAGTAATCAAAAACAGCTTCAGGCGACCATCGTGACGGGTCGCCTGAAGATCCCCCAGCAGACTTTTTAGGTCAGTCTGGCAACGGCGCTGAATTTCCTGCAAAAAGGAAAGCCGCTCGTCGTAGTTAACCGGGCGACGGTTGTCCGGGTCCACCAGGCTAAAGTCCCACAGTTCAGTGCCCTGGTACAGGTCGGGTACCCCAGGGGCCGTCAGTTTCAGCAGGGTTTGGGAGAGAGAATTATAGATGCCGTATGCAGCGATTTTTTGCTGGAAGGGGCGAAATTCAGCCAGGAATTTGTTTTTGCTCGAGTCATCCAATATGCGCTCGACGAAGGTAACAAACCCGTCTTCGTACTCGGTATCCGGGCGCAACCAGGCGGTGTAGACCTTGGCTTCACGCACCGCCTTGACCACATAGGCTTTGATCCGCTCCACGAAGGTCTGATACACCTGAGGGTCGTCGCCAAAGGGAAAGGCACCCACCAGGGTTTGATAGAGAAAATACTCGTTGTTGGGGTCGGGAATGGTGCGCTTTTGGGTCACCAGCTTGTGGGACTGGTTCAACTGCTGCCAGCGCTGCAACTGCTGATCCCATTCTTCCGGAATTTCGGACAACACATTCAGCCGAGCACGCACATCCTCACTGCGCTTGGTGTCGTGGGTGGAGGAGGCATTGAGGGTGTGGGGCCATTGGGCCAGTTGCCGCTGATTGTACTGGTGGAATTCTGCGGCCGTGACCCCAAAGGTGCCGGGGTCGCCCCCGACTTCGTTGAGGGAAATCAGCCGATTGTAGACATAGAACAGCGTATCTTCTAGCCCCTTGGCCATCAGTGGTCCAGAAAATTGCTGAAACCGCATGGCAAAGTGCAGCCACTCGGCCTGGTCTTCCTCGGTGAGCACATCTTCGTAGTCCAGGGTTAAGACCTTTTCCACAAAGGCCAGTTCGTTTTGCAGTTGGGGAATCCGCTTGTGGGCCTTGTCCACCGCCTGCTGGATATAGGCGCGATCGCGATCGCTGACCTCGGCGCTATTGATATAGGTGCAATACACCGGAAACTGCACCAACATCTCTAAAATCGCCTTACGTAAGCCACTGAGGGTAAAGTCGCGCCCATAACGGTACTTACCGGCAATGCCCTTGAGCAAATGGCCCAGGTTATCCACATCCCCCACCAAATTAGTGGCGGCAATCAGCCGTTTTTTATCCACCATCCAGGCTTCATAGTCTGGGGTATGGACCACCTGACGCCGGTAAATGGCATCAAAAGCCTTGACGTTGGCCCGCTGACAAAAGAGGCCGTTCATCTGGTTCAAAAAGTCATAGCCGCTGGTGCCCTGAATCGGCCAATCCTCAGGTAGGGTTTCCTCTCGCTCCAGAATTTTTTCTACCACCACGTAGATGTCGTCGCCGCACTTGGTGCGCAGCCGTCGCAGGTAATGGTCTGGGTCGTAGAGACCATCTAGGTGGTCGATGCGCAACCCCTGAATCTGACCGGCTTTGACTAAGTGGGCGATCAACGAGTGGGTCTTTTGGAACACCTTAATGTCTTCGATGCGCAGACAGATCAGCTCATTAACGGTGAAGAAGCGGCGATAGTTGAGTTCTTCAGCCCCCACCTTCCAAAAGGCCAGGCGAAAGAACTGATCGGCTAATAGGTCATCCAGCAAATCGTAGCGATCGCTGCTGGTTTCGGTTTCCCCATTAAACAGGGCTAAATTGTGCTGAATGAAATCACGCACCGCGTCATTGCCGCTGTACAGCTCCCATAGCAGTTCCTTGATGAACTGGGCCTGGTCCTTACGCTCTCGCCCCGTGGTTTCAGCAGACAGATTTTTGAGCATGTAGAGAATGCCCAACAGCTTCACAAAGTCGGGATCGCTGCGGCCGAGGGAGCGGGCCAGGCGATCCATGTCGTGGGTCAAAAATTGAGCGTAGGACTCGATCCGCAGGGGAATCCAGAGATCGTAATAGTTAACGGTGAGGCCGACTTCATCGTAGTCGAGGGTCAGTTCCCCGCGCTCTAGGCAGCGACCATAGAAATCCCCCAATAAGGGTGCCAACAGCTTGCCCCGGAAGTCGTCGAAGGGGTGCTCCCACTCCACATCGAAGAAGTCGCTGTATTCGGAGTAGGGGCCATGCTCCAGAATGTCCATCAACAGAGAATTTTCGCTGTCGTAGGCCATATGGTTAGGCACGATGTCTTGCAGCCAACCCATGCCGTGCTGCTGCACCGCGTCAATCAGTGCCTCAAAGGCTTCCTCTCCCCCCAGTTCTGGGTTGAGCTGGGTGGGGTCTACCACATCGTAGCCGTGGGTGCTACCGGCCCGGGCCTTGAAAATGGGAGAGGCGTAGATGTCGGAAATGCCCAGGGCCTGGAGGTAATCCAAGATGCTTTGGGCGGCCTCAAAGTCAAAGGCAGGGTTGAATTGGAGGCGGTAGGTGGCGAGGGGAATGCGCATGGGGGAGTGGGGAGGTGGGGG
>SLIY01000240.1 GCA_007135385.1 Leptolyngbyaceae cyanobacterium CSSed165cm_216 | reverse complement strand
GAGGTCAGTTGGTCACTGGAGCGAGATTCATAGGTAATGTAGCCGCTACTGACCAAAGGCGAGAATTCGGTAGGTTTAGTTTGAGGAGTAGCCGTCGGGTCTACCAGAGACCCCATCGGCTGGGCCTGGTCAGATTCGCTTAGGTCAAACTGATAAATTAATAGACGGTCAGCCTGTAAAAACTGCCGCACCTCCGCCACGGTAGTCTGCAAAATCACCGCCAGATCTAGGCTTTCCTGGATCTTAGTGACGACCTGATTCAACAGCAGGTTACGTTCTAATTGCTTGTCTAATTTGGCTTGCACAGGCTGACAACTGGCCGCCTGGTTAGCCATCACCCCGACCTCCAACCAAGCCAGCATAAACTGTGCTTGGGCGGCCTCTGTGGTGGGGCACAACCCTTGGGTTAACTGCGATAACCGCTGCTGCTGGGCTGGGGTCAGCTGGGGCTGGTGGGCCAGGTGGTCTAAAAACTGGGCGATCGCCCTGACCTGGGTGGTCAACCCTACCATAAGCTGATCGGTACGATCAGGCTCAGGCACCGCTGTCACCAGCAGCGATAGATCGGGACCCAGCAAGCACCAAAACAGCTCAGCGGTGCCCCAAGGTATCTCTTGGGCTGTCAGCAACTGTAATTGATGGCGTTGGCTATAGCGAACTAAAAACGGCCCTAGACAGGCCAACATAGCCTGGGGCATCACCTGTCCACCACCGTCAGACAAAAATCTAGGCATGGGTAACTGCTCGGGTAATCCTTACCCCGCTTGGCATCATCAGGGTGCTGTGGGTCGCTACGAACCAATAAGTCAATGGTTTGACATCCTACGTTTTCACCGATTCCCATGGTAGCTTTCCATTGGCAGGCTATCGATTTACGCTAGAGTTCCTTCAGATTTCAGCGTCTATGAGCCGCACCTATAAAACGACCGGCATCAACCTCAAAGCCGTGCCCTTGGGGGAAACCGATCGTCTGTTGACCATCCTCACCCCTGATCTTGGCATGGTTAGGGCTGTGGCCCCCGGCTCCCGCAAGCATCAGTCAAAGCTGGGGGGGCGGAGTGATCTATTTGTGATTAACGACTGCTTGATGGTCAAAGGCAAACGCTTAGATAAGCTGGTGCAAGCCGAGACCATTCGCACATTCCCCAAGTTGAGCCAACACCTAGGGCGGCTGACGGCCAGTCAGTACCTGGCGGAGGTGGTGCTGCTCACCGCCCTGAGTGACACTCCCCAGGGGGAGCTGTTCTATTTGTTCGTGGAACATTTAGAGCGGCTGGAAACCAGTCCCCAAGCGTCATTGCTGGCAGCCCTTTGCCATGGGTTGTACCACCTGCTGGCTTTGGCCGGGGTGGCCCCCGAAGTACACCGCTGCTGTGTCAGCCAGGCAGAGATTGTGCCTAACCTGCTCGATCCAGCCTGGAGGGTTGAGTTTCGCTCAGCGTCGGGAGGCTTGGTGTTGCCGCCTGTTAGCAGTCGGGTCAAACAACCCGGTGAACGCTATGGCCCAGCCCAGTCTGGCCCTAGGCCGCCACTATGGCTCACAGCCATGGATGTGGCCCTGTTGCAGCAACTCAGTAAGCCAGACCTAATCAGTACCCTGCCGGTTTATCCGGTCCAGCCAGACCCTAATCCCCCAAAAACCCAAGAACCCTGGTTCCGAATTGAGCGACTTCTGAGACAATATGCTCAAGACTACTTTGAGCGACCGATTCGCTCTGCAGCCTTGGTAGATGTGTGTTTTGCTACTGTTTAAATAGGGTGTGCCAATTCTAGGTTTGCCCCGACGATGATTCAGTGGCTGCCCCTGGGTCTAACTAAACCTGGGTTGTCGCCTGATTTAGGTTGTTCCGTAAGTTGCCTTCCCTTATGCTGCGAGAGTTTGAGCCCAATACGAGTGCTGACGCTGTCAATGGGTATCCCACTGGTGAATCAAAGGATGTTAGCCTGCCAGCCGACGCTGATCAACATTTGCCCCAACCCGACTCAAGCGATCGCCCCCACCCAGATTCAGAGGCTGCAACTGGAGAGGGATTTCGAGCCATTTTGCAAAACCGTAACTTTTTGACCCTGTGGGTCGGTCAGCTCTTTTCTCAACTGGCGGATAAGGTCTATCTCGTTTTGATGATCGCCATTATTTCGACGCGATTTGAAGCCCCAGGGCAAACCATCAGCGGCTGGGTGGCGGCGGTGATGATTGCTTTTACTATCCCGGCGGTGTTGTTTGGAGCCCTGGCTGGGGTATTTGTCGATCGCTGGCGCAAGCAACCGGTGCTGGTGCTGTCTAACCTGCTGCGGGGGCTGCTGGTCATTCTGCTGCCCCTAGGCATTTGGACAACCCTCAGTTGGGGCGCGGTGGCTGGGCTACCGGTGGCCTTTTGGTTACTGCTAGTGGTTACCTTTTTAATCTCTACCCTAACCCAGTTTTTTGCCCCGGCAGAGCAAGCCATGATTCCATTAATTGTCGAGGAAGGCAACCTCCTATCCGCCAATTCCCTATACACCACCACGATGATGGCCTCGGT
>SLIY01000118.1 GCA_007135385.1 Leptolyngbyaceae cyanobacterium CSSed165cm_216 | reverse complement strand
TACTCAAGAGACAGGAGTCACTCGTTTGGTTTATTGTTCGCCCTTCCCGGCTTTTCCCTACGCCGTTTGGGCCTGGGGTTGGCTCAGTAGGTTTTGAATGGCTGCTTTTTCCAGCAGACCCACCAGCGAACCGTCTGGACGTACCACCGCTAGAACTTGCAGCTTCTCAGTTTCCAGGGTTTGAATCACCTCTAGCAGAGGCTGATCTTGCTTCACGGTGGTTGGGGCCGCAGAGTCCATAATCGCGTCAACAGTCATGGTCGACCAGCTCTCCCGGGGCACCTGCTTCAGGGCATCGATTAAGACCGTCCCGACCAGTTCCTCAGCCTCATTCACCACTAAGAACTTACGCCACGGGGTGGTGCCTGACAGCAGGGCTGTATCGGCAAACTCGCGCAGGGACATGGCCGTGGTCACCACTGGGCTGTTAGCGACCACGGCGTCTTCAGCGGTGAGACCAGTCAGTCGACCCTGAACCTCACCAAACTGAGCGCTACGATTCGCATTTTGCAGTAGGAACAGACCAATTAGCAGGGTCCAGATATTGCCCACAGGGCTAATGCCAAGGATGGAACCAACGCCGGTGATGATCGCGGTCCAACCAATGAGTTGACCGACTCGGCTAGCAAATACCAAGCCTTTGTAAGGTTTGCCAGTAATCTGCCACACCAAAGCCTTGAGCACATTACCGCCATCCAGGGGCAGCCCAGGAATCAGGTTAAACACCCCTAGGGCCAAGTTGATATAGGCCAAGAGAGCGGTCACGGCTGCAATTGGACCAGTCAGGGGCAGTAGTTGCGATGCGCTAAAGAACAGACCGAAGAGGGCGAAGCTGACCAGGGGACCAGCAATAGCCACCCAAAATGCCCCTTGAGGTGTATCGGACTCTTTCTCTAGGGCGGCTAAGCCACCAAACAAAAACAGGGTGATGGAATTTACACCGATGCCCTGGCGCTTGGCGACAAAGCTGTGACCCAATTCGTGGGCCAGCACCGAGGCGAATAGCATCAGCGCGGCCCCAAGTCCCAGCAGCCAGGGCAGACTACCTCCTAACTGGGGAAAGGCCTGGGCTAGGCCACCGCCATAGTCCCAGGTGATTAAAGCCAATACTAAAAACCAAGACACATTCACATAAAAGGGAATGCCAAATAAATTTCCTACCCGTAAGTTGCCGTTCATGGGGCGCCTCGCTATCAAACATCGGGATGAGCAAGCCTATAGCTCTATCCATCCGCATTAATCAAATTGTAACGAAGTGTTAAAAGGTTTCTCATCCACCGATGGGGGGAACATCCGAAAGGGCAGGGGGGGATTACCGCGCCCCCGGATGTCAACCCCAGCTAGAGTAACCTTTTCGGTGGCGGTAAAGGCGCAGTGACTGGCAAAGAAGGAGGGAAACCGCTTGATGTCAAGCCTGCACTTCTAAAGAAAAGTTTAAATTCCAGAGATATGATGCCAAGGTAACCGTCAGCAAAAAAATAATCCTTCACAATAAGAAGCGACATCCTCAACATGGAGCGATGCCGATGCCCCAACCACGCTATGACATTAATGGTAAACCGCCCCATTGTCCAATTCACCTGGTTTTGTCGTACATCGGCGGCAAGTGGGCGATTTTGATTTTGCGAGAACTGTTTCAAGGTAACCGCCGCACCAATGAGTTTTTGGCGGCCCTACCAGGCATTAGCACAAAAACCCTGACGGCTCGCTTGCGAGAGCTGGAAAGCTATGGCTTAGTCAAGCGCACGGTATTTCCTGAGGTACCCCCTCGGGTAGAATATTCTCTGACCCCGAAAGGCAGGGAGGTGCAGCCGATTATGACCGCCCTGAATCAGGTGGGAACCCAGTGGCTAGTGCATGGGCCTACAGGCAGTCCAGCCTCAATGCCGCGCTACTAGTCATTGGTCCAGGTTTCGTGGGTTAGCAAGTCAGCAATGCGATCGCGCAGTAGATAGTCGTGCTCTTCCAGTTCGACCTCAATCAGGGGCCACTCTCGGGCGGCAATGTAGCGGCACAGGGTAAAAATGGGCTGTTGGCGGCTGACCACCCCACTGTCAACTAACTGCTTGGCTTCATCACACAGCATTTGCAGGGTGTAGTGCAGGGTAGATGTCTGGGGTGTGGAAATAGTGGTCGTCATAACGATTAGCTCTCCAATCTAAAACGATAGGGGCAGGGGCTGACTGAACTCGGCAAGCTCGGCAAGTTGGGCTAACCAGCTGACTGCTAGAACGGAGTAAGAACAATTGCTTAGACCTCCACTTTACATACTGAGCTTCCCTGGATCTTGGAGCCAGCAATTGATTGGTATCCTTACCTTTGTTTACAGGTCGTAATATTGGTAGTCTACACTACTGTTTTTTGAAGTGCCTCTCACCCTAGGTACACCCTAGGGCTTGCATGGCCTGATGAGTGGTCAGGAAGATGCGATCGCGTCCCCCTAAGTGATCCACAAAGCCCGCCCGCTGCAGTTGATCCATCACTGGCCCTTTCACCTCGCTCAGGTAGGTAGTCACCCCTGCTTCCGCCAAGCCCTCAATTAACTTTTCCAGGGTCTCTAGGGCGCTCCCGTCAATGTGGTTAATGGCGCTACAGATAACCAGCAGCGTTTTGGCCGTAGGATGCTGAGCCACAGCCCCCAGTAGGTAATCTTCCAGATATTTAGTGTTGGCGAAGTAGAGACTTTCATCAATGCGAATGGCCAATACCCCCTCACAGGTCTGGACCGGGTGCCGCTGAATGTTACGGAAGTGCTCGGTGCCACTGATACGGCCCACCTCTGCAATGTGGGGATGACTGGTGCGCCACAGGTAAAAAGCGATCGAGGTCACTAACCCCACTAAAATTCCCGCTTCAATACCAATGCCTAACACGGCCAAAAACGTGATCACCACGGTCACCCCATCCAAGCGCGATACCTGCCACAGATGGCGCACACTTTTAACATCTAGTAGGTTCATCACCGCCACCAGGATGACAGCGGCCAGGGTAGCCAGTGGCAGATGGTACAGCAGGGGCGTAAAAAACAGCACCACCAGGGCAATTAATCCGGCCGTAATCATCGAGGCCAAGCCGGTGTTGGCCCCGGCGCTAAAGTTCACCATCGAGCGGCTGACCCCCCCAGTGACAGGATAGCCCCCCGTAAAGGCTGCCCCCAGATTGGCCACCCCCAGGGCCACCAGTTCCTGGTTGGGGTCAATGCGCTGCCGTCGCTTGCTGGCTAACCCTTTTGCCACGGCAATACTCTCCATGAAGCCGACAAAGCTAATGGCCAGCGCCGTCGGCAACAGCGCCTGCCATAGCCCCAAGTCAAAGGATGGCCTAGACAGGGGGGGCAAACCCCGAGGAATGTCTGCCACAATAGCCACCCCATAGTGCTGGTCTAGCCCCAACAGCCACACCAACCCAATACTGCCGCCCACGACCACCAATGGGCCGCTACGGGTAATTGGCGTGATCCAGGCGGGGGGAACCCCCCAGCGGTTAAGCCAAGGTGGCAACCCACGACTAAAAAACAGTAGCAAGCCGGCACTGGACACCCCCAGCAGCAGGGTGACAACGTTAGTTTGATGCGCGGATTGCACCAAATAGTGCAGGGTTTCAGCAAAGCCTTCTGCCGGAGGCAGGCTCACCCCCATCACATGCTTCAATTGGCTGGCCCCAATAATTAGGGCAGCGGCGTTGGTAAAGCCGACAATCACTGCATGGCTTAAAAAGTTCACTAAAAACCCCAGGCGCACCACCCCCATCAGGGTTTGAATCAAGCCAATCATCAGGGCCAAGGCCAAAGCCGCAGTAATATAGTCGCTGCTGCCCTGGGCGGCTAGGGGCCCTAAGCCAGTGGCCACCAACAGCGACACCATGGCAACTGGCCCGACGGCCAAGGCCCGACTGGTGCCTAAGGCGGCGTACAGCACCAGAGGCAAAATACTGGCGTAAAGGCCCACCTGGGGCGGCAACCCAGCCAGCATGGCATAGGCCATCCCCTGGGGAATCAGCACCACGGCCACGATGATACCCGCCATCACGTCCCCAGCTAGATCTTTAGCTTGGTAGTTAAGTCCCCAATCTAGGATCGGTAGCACCCGACGCAGGGACACCCCAAAACCAGACGACTTAGGCAACGGTGATGAATCAGACATGATATCGCGCTAGACCAACTAACCCACAGGCGGCTGTGCTCCTCCAGAATACCCCGACATACGCCTATCTGATTAATTAACTATTCGGTAGTACGATCAATCTTTTCTACAGGGGCTGGGCAAACACCTGGACCCAATACAAGCGTCCCCCGGCTTCCGCCCAACCCAACCCCAGTTCAGTAAAAGTCGGATTTAACAGGTTTTGACGGTGACCGGGGCTATTCAGCCAACTTTCTAGCACAGCAGCGGCCGTGGGCTGCCCCATGGCCACATTTTCACCGATAGCCCGCCAGCGATAGTCAGTGGCGTCAATGCGCGATCGCATTGTCGAACCATCTGATCCCGTATGACTAAGCCGCCCTGTGCTGGCCATATCCTGGGCATGACCCTGGGCCGCCGTATTTAGCTGAGGATTTAGACTGAGGGGATCAACCCCTGCCTGCTGGCGAGCCTGGTTTACTCGGGTCAGCAGTTCGGCGACGACTGGGTCCTCTGCCTGGCTCAGGTGCTGCGCCGGGACTACTTCTAACGTAGGGCTTGACCTATGACTAACGGCGATCGCTGCCAAGTCCGCCCCAGGGTTCCCCAGCCCACCCGCTAACAGGGCCAGACTGCCCGCCCCTAACCCAAGCCATTTAGATAAATTACCTACCATTCGATCCCTCACCAGTAAACCAACCCTAAGGGTGACGTCCCCTAGGCCAGGACAGTTCCACTCGGTTGAGGGGCGGCGATTGGCGGTCGTGGCCGTGGATACTGAGCCATCAGCCGTTGTACCTCCTCGGCATGGTAAGAGCTGCGAGTCAACGGAGAAGACACCACCTGCAAAAAGCCCTTGGCTTCCCCGGCTATCCGCCAGGCATCGAACTGGGCTGGGGTAATGAACTCAGCCACAGGTAGATGTTTCGATCCAGGGGAAAGATACTGCCCCAGGGTGAGAATGTCGCAGTCTACAGCCCGCAAATCATCCATCACCTGCTGCACTTCAGCATCGGTTTCCCCCAAGCCAGCCATCAATCCCGATTTGGTATAAATCCAGGGAGCCCATTCCCGACTACGGCGCAGGAGCTCTAAGGAGCGATCGTACTTACCTTGGGGCCGCACCCGTCGATACAGGCGAGGCACTGTCTCTGTATTGTGATTGAGCACATGGGGCTGGGCCGCCAAAATCGTGGCTAGGGCATCCCAGTTGCCACACAAATCAGGAATCAGCACCTCAATGGTGGTTTGGGGCGACAGGGCTTTAACTGCCTGGATACAAGCCACAAACTGACTAGCACCGCCATCTTCCAGGTCATCGCGATTTACAGAGGTAATCACCACATGGTTTAGCCCCATGCGCCGTACAGATTCAGCCAACCGAGTCGGTTCTGTGGGATCTAAGGCCTTGGGTTGCTTCTCAAAGTCGATGTCACAGTAGGGGCAGGCCCGGGTGCAAGCAGGCCCCATAATTAAAAATGTTGCGGTACCTGCCTTAAAGCATTCACCAATATTGGGGCAAGAGGCCTCTTCGCAAACGGTGTTAAGGCCCAGGTCTTGCAGGATCGACTTAACGGCCCCAACCCGCTCCCACTGAGGTGCTTTAACCCTTAGCCAGTCTGGTTTTACAGTCACAAATTCGTCTATCAATGAGGTGCGCTTTAATCATAACAAGCCCTAGACCCAGGGTTGACAAGATTTGACATTTGCCGCCTGTGCCTGACCTCAGGGATCGCAGTATTCTTAAGGTATGGAAACGCCATCTCCCCTGAATCGCTGTGCCGTTGTGCTCTGCTATGCTGCTGCTGGCTTTTTGGCAGCCGGGACCTGGCGTGACTATGTGGCCAATCCTAACCAACAAGTGGGGCAACCGTTTCAGCGCAACTCCCTGACCCGGTTGACTACAATGCTCAGCCATGCCCCCACCACGCTGATCACAGCCAATACCCGCATCGAAATTAGTCTCAGCCAGCGGCAGCTTGTCCTCTACCAGAACGAGACGGTTCAGGCTGAATTCCCGGTAGCCATTGGCCAAGACGAGTGGCAAACCCCCGTCGGTGAGTTTGTGGTGCGAGATATGCGGGTAGATCCTGTCTGGCGACACCCCATCACCCAAGAAGCGGTGCAGTCAGGCCCCACCAACCCCCTCGGCTCCCGCTGGATTGGCTTTGCCATAGAGGGGGAATACCATATCGGTATCCACGGCACCAACCAAGAGGATTCTATTGGCGAGGCGGTATCCCATGGCTGTGTCCGCATGTTTGACCATGACATTCAAAGTCTTTACAGCCGGGTTACGGTCGGCACCCCCTTAGTTGTTAAACCCTAAACTGTTAGGCTCTAGACTGGGACGGTCACTTCGGCTTCGGCCGGTACTGAATTGGTCGCCAGGTCAACCAACTGCCAGGGTTTACCATCTAGGGCCATTTGTTCAATTAAGCTAGCTAACCGCAGGGCTTTCAGGGCTTGCTCACCACCAACGGAGGGCTTTTCTCCGCCCCGGACACAGTTAATAAAGTGCTCTAACTCCGCATGCAGGGGCTCAATATTGCTGGTGTAAACCTTTTCAATCAGACCATCTTGACGGTAGAGCACCTGCCCATAGTCTGTGGAACAATCTGCCGTCGTTTGCCGGTGAATCAAAATTTCATTGTTGAGAAAATCGGCATCGGTGAGGGAATTTTTGCAGTGGGCCGTAATGCTGCGAATTTTCCGGTGGGTGACTTTACTCGAGGTCAGGGTGGCCACAATGCCGTTGCTGAACCCTAAGGTGGCGGTCACGTAGTCTAAATAACCCGAGTTGGACGCCCGGCTGCCATTGGCCGTCAGGGTAGACACCGAAGACCCCGCTAGTTCCAGGAGCAAGTCAATGTCGTGGATCATCAGGTCCAGAACCACCGACACATCATTAGCCCGCTGGGAATAGGGGCTCATGCGGCGAGCTTCTAGGGCTAGAAGTTCCTCTGTTTTAAGGACTTTGTGCAGTTCTTGAAAGGCTGGATTAAACCGCTCGATGTGGCCCACCTGCAGAATGCAGTTGGTGGTGGCCGCGGCGTTCACTAACGACTCTGCCTCGGCAATGCTGGCTGCGATCGGCTTTTCAATCAGCACATGTACTCCAGCTTGTAGACAAGCCATACCCACCGCATGATGTAGCCGAGTGGGCACCGCCACACAGACCGCATCCACATGGTTCAATAGATCCTGGTAATCTTCAAAAAAACGGACCCGATACTTACCCGCTGTATCTAGGCCACGTTCCACATTGACATCAGATATGCCCACTAACTCCACATCCTTGAATCGGCTGAGCACCCGAGTATGATGCTGGCCCATATTGCCAACACCGATGACACCTACACGGATTGGATCAGACAGATTTCGAGGTGAATGCATATCTAAGGCAGATGACGATAGGGGAAGATGCACGTCTGTCCCTCCTTTGTGGGGACGAAAATACGTTAAAACGATACCGTCGCCCTAAATAACCTAGTCAGAGTTGAATCGTGCGGTTCTCTGCAAGCAAAATCCGTTGGTGAACTTAGACTAGGTTTAAGAGGGATTTGAATCAGGCCCTTTAGGGCTAAATTCATCCAGATAGTATCACAATGCTTAGACCTGTAAAGAATAATTGCCAAATCTAACGATGGAATGCCTTCTATACCAAATCCAGCTCGGGATCTGGGGTTTGCCCACAGGCAGAACTCCAGGTCTGGACTTGGATTTGGTTTATGGCCCTGATAGAGCATGACCCGGGGGAACTACTTGAGACTAGTCACGCCTGGCAGAAATACGACCACCTGTGTGGAGGGTGTCAGGGTCTAGGTGTCAGGACGAGTTGACCGACTTATGCCGCAAAGCACTAGCCTTTCGGCTTAAGTGCCCAATGGTGCCAGGTGACTGGCTTGCCCTACAGGGAGGTTTAGAGAACTGTTTAACAGAGTACCGACTGACCTCAGGCCAGTCAGCGAGGATGTGGCAGTTTTTCAGCTGGTTCAGGGATTCCGGGCGATTCCCTAGTACGCTGAGGCAGAAGTAACTCGCCTATTTGCTAAAGCGGAAACCCTTGTGTGTCCTAGATTCCTTTTCGTTCTTCTGTCTTCGTTCTTCTGCCTTGCGGAACTAGGGGGCGTTGGGCCGATCTATGGCAGGGAAAAAGATAGGAGTGTTGGGATCGATTGGATAGGTCATAGTGCTTTCGGCTAAGGGATCTAGGGGCTTGACCAAAATATCTTCCAGGCGAGGGCCGTCAGTAGACAACACAATCCACTCTCGGTTGGCGTAGATCAAGCGATCGCCATCCTGTGGAATCTTTTGCATTTGGTAGATTAAAAAGCCTCCTAAAGTTTGATAGTCTTCGTCATAGGGCAGTTCTAAACCCAATAATTCATTGGCCTCTTCCAGGTTAGTGTAGGCTTTAATCCGATAAGATTGATCCTCGAGCAATTGCACTGACAAATCTTCCTGGCTGTCAGGTTCGTTGATCTCGCCGATAATTTCAGTGGTTAAATCTCGCAGGGTCAACAGACCCGCCGTGCCACCAAACTCATCCACTACCATGACCAATTCTTGCCCAGTGCGCTGCATAGTGACCAGCAGTTCGTGCAGGGGGGTGTACTCAGGTACAAACCGAGCTGGCTTGACCCAGGGTTGAATCGAGCTGTCTAGGGTGATGTCTTGTTTTGCTAGGGGCTGCAACAGTTGCTTCACATCGACAATACCTTGAATATCATCCAAAGAATCGCCGATTACCGGGTAGCGGGAATGCTCGGTAGCGGCAAACACATCTAGCAAGTCCCCAAAGGTTGCTTCGAGGGGTACCCCATGCACTTGGGTACGGGGAATCATAATTTCCCCAGCCGTGAAGTCACGAAATTCAAACACATTGTTCAACAGCTCCCGCTCATCGGCGTCTAAGCCGGGGGTTTCGGTGGTAGTGCTGATAATCAGCTGCAATTCTTCTGGGGTAAGTCGGCTGTAGCTAAATTGGTTGCTGTACTGGATATTCACCAGCCGCAGCAGCCGCCGAGTTGACTGGTTTAATACCCAAATAAACGGGTTAAACAGTTGGGCAATGGTCACACTCGCAGGCCCTAGAAACCGCGCCACCTGTTCGGGATACAGTATGGCCACCGATTTGGGACAGAGCTCCCCTAGAACGATCTGCAGGTAGGCAATCAGCATAAAGGCTACAGGCACCGCAATGGTGTGAGCTAGGGCTTGGCTTTGGGCGGCGTTGAGGGGGGTTTGAGTAATCCAAAAGGCCAGGGTAGCCGCCATGGTGCTTTCTCCAATCCAACCCAGGGCCAAACTAGAGAGGGTAATGCCAAACTGAGTGGTCGACAGCAGCCGATCTAAGCTGCGCTGGAGTTGCTGGACTGTCCTAGCCCGTATATCCCCTTCGTGTACCAATTGGTTAATGCGCGATCGCCGCACCGATACCATGGAGAATTCGGCGGCTACAAAGAAGGCATTAATGCCAATCAGCATCAGAACCGCCATTAATCTGGACAGAACCGCAGACGGCGGCAGTTCTTCCGGGATTACTACAACCAACACCTGGAGAGAGATGTTCATAGCCACGGGGTGCTCAAGTGGCACCAAGGTCAGCCCTCTCCCTAGAGGACCCTTGGATAATAGCCCGCCCGCCCGCTACTGACCTCCGCCGCTAATACGAGCTTGCACCTGCTGTAAAATCTCGTCTTCGCTTAATAAAATAAAGCTACCTTGGCCAGTGGTGGCTCCTTCGCGGCTAACCGGGGTTCCACTGGATGGACGGGCCTCGGGCTGGCGCACCCCGGTTAGGGCCTGCCGACCTAGGGTAAATCCCCACGATGCGCTAACAACCCCTGAACCAATCATCAGGGACAGCAGAATCAGGGTGAAAGCAACGGCAGGATTCATGGTGGAGTCTAGGCTGCGGTAAGTGGACACCTACTAGCATATCGATAGAACCAAATTTTGACCCATAAACCCTGGGGATGCAAGTCCCTTTTTTCGGGGTCCCCGATAACGAGTACTGGCTGGCAG
>SLIY01000420.1 GCA_007135385.1 Leptolyngbyaceae cyanobacterium CSSed165cm_216 | reverse complement strand
TCCTGCTACTATGGCCACAGCTTTTGGTTCTTGTTTTTCTGGTGCGTTGGTAACCTATGGACACTTTGTTTGGCTCGGCTGACTCCCAGCTGGTGCTGCTAGTCGCAGCGATCGCGGTGGTGATTTTAGCCTCAAGGCTACTGTTCCAGGTGCTAAACCTGGGTTGGCGATCGCTTTTGGGCATTGTTGTCATTGTGCTAGTGCTGCAATATGGCTTTGGAATTGCCCCCAAACAGCTTTGGTTTGAAATCAGTCACCTGCCCCAGATGGCCACCCGTTTTTTTCAAGGCCTAGGGTGAGGACGAACTTGCTGTGTTGACCCCTGCCATTAGCCCTGTGCTCATGAGCCTGTTGACCGATGCCACCGATCTGGCGATCGAGCGCAACCTGAAGGCGTTTTTGCCGGTGTTGCTGGTGGCCCTGAGTGCGGCCAGCCTGCCGCGGATTTTTGCCCCCCTACGGCAGGTGCCCTATACCCTGCTGTTGCTGGTGGTGGGCTTGGGATTGGCCCTGGTGGACGTGCGGTTGATTGATCTCTCTCCAGGCATGATTTTGCTGGTGTTTCTGCCGCCAATCCTGTTTGAAGCGGCCTGGAAGATGAAGTGGCCGGATTTAAGGCAGGAACTGGTACCCAGTAGCCTGTTTGCCATTGGTAGCGTGCCGGTGTCGATTCTGGGCATTGGCTGGGCGTTACATCAATGGATGCAGGTGTCCTGGACCACCGCCCTACTGACGGGGGCTTGTCTGGCCGCCACTGACTCAGCCTCGGTGTTGGGGGTATTTCGGGAAGTGGGCGCTGGGCGGCGATTGACTACGCTGTTAGAAGGGGAAAGTCTGTTGAACGATGGGGCCGCCGTCGTCGCCTTTAGCGTGTTATTAGAACAGGCCATTGACCCCCAACCGATTGATGTGGCCACCACCCTACTGCAATTTTTGGTGGTCAGTGCCATTGGTTTGGGGGTTGGCATTGGCATTGGTACGGCGGTGGCGCTGTTGACCCAGCGCTATGACCTGGCTTGGGTAGAACAATCCCTAAGTCTGGTGACCGCTTATGGGGCCTACCTTTTGGCCGAAGACCTGGGCGGCTCTGGGGTGATTGCCGTGGTCTCGGCGGGGTTGGTGATTGGTAACTTGAGTCTAGAGCCCGGGCGGCGTCCTGAAAAGCGGGCCACAATGGTGGAGTTTTGGGAGTTCACCATCTTTCTGGTTAACTCCATTGTGTTTCTGCTGCTGGGGGATCAGGTGCTGTTCCCCTACTTTATCGAGCACATTGATACTAGCTTGGTGGCGATCGCGGCGGTTGTCCTATCGCGCGCGGTGGCCATTTACGGCTTTAGTGCCTTGAGTGGCTGGCTCACGGGCAACCCCATTCCCTGGGCTGAACAAACGGTGCTGTGGTGGGTGGGGTTACGGGGGTCAGTGGCGATCGCCCTAGCCCTGAGCATTCCGGCTCTAGTCAGCGATCGCCAGCAGATTATCTCCAACTCCTTTGGGGTGGTGCTATTTACCCTATTAGCCCAGGGGCTAACCACCAAGCCCCTCCTCGACCGACTGAATCTACTGGAAGATCAGCATGTCCATACCCAGTATTTGCAGCTGCTAGCCCGCCGAACGGCCCTGCAACAGGTACTAGACCACCTAACCCAGCCCCCCTCTGCCGCCAGTGGTGTCTCTGGCGACGATGGCCAAGAGCTGGAGTTTGTGAACACCCAACTGGCCCAAATCCAGCAGGAGATGACCACTCTACAGCAGACCTATCCGCAGCTGAAAGATTATCTGCGACAGCAGCGGCAGGAGACCCTAGTGGCGATCGAAACCGCCACCTACGCAGACTTTGTGCGGCAAGGCTACTTAAAATCCTTACCCGCGCCAATCCTAGCCCAGGCTTTTGAGAGCACCGCCCCCAAGCCAGGGGAGACATCCTGAGGTCAACCCAGGGGGATTGGCTTCAGGCTTGCTGTCTCTGGATCATATTGAAACTGATGAAGGGTACCCGTCTGGATCCTTTTTGCCGCCGTTGTCCCCGCCGGGGGCGTCGCACAGGTTCCATCGGGGTTTGACCTGCCAATCGGCCCAAAAGCCGTACTGGCTCAGGGGTTCGTTGTGGAAGCTGGAGCCGATGGATTTTTCGGGCACCACGATGATGGCTTGCTGAAGGTTCTGGTTGGCTAGCTTATCGAGGGCGATGAACATCAGCGCTCGGCTTTTGCCGGAAGCGGGGGGCGATTTGATCAGCAGGTATTGTTCGCCCCGCTTTTGGTAAGCCCGTTCTTGCATGGGGCGCATGCCCAGGGCGTTGGATTTAGTGGAGGTGCCATCCTGGGCATAGGTGACAGAAACGGACGGAACGGCGGTAGGTTTGCTCATGGGTTAGGCAATGGGGACAACCTGTAAGCGTAATCCGAGGGATTGTAAGACCTTAACAACCGTGGAAAACTCTGGATTACCTTCGGTTGACAATGCTTTGTAAAGACTTTCACGCCCTAATCCGGTTTCACGGGCAATATTAGTCATGCCTCTAGAACGAGCCACATCGCCTAAGGCAGCGGTTACTAAGCTTGGATCGCCATCTTCGAGGGCAGCTTCCAAATAGGCAACGATATCTTCCTTGGTTTCTAAATGATCTGACGCATCCCAAGCATAGGTTTGTAGCTTTGCCATAGATCCCTCCTATAAATCTTGCGCTAAATCCAACGCCGTTTTGATATCCCGCTGCTGAGTTCGTTTGTCTCCCCCTGCCAAGAGAATGATCAATGCCTCACTTCGCTGGATGAAGTACACGCGATAGCCTGGGCCATAGTCAATTCTTAGCTCTGATACGCCTTGACCCACGGGCTTAACATCCCCTGGATTGCCTAGCGATAAACGGCGAATGCGGACGTTTATACGCGCTATTGCTTGTCGATCGCGCAGAGACGCAAACCAGTCCAGGTAAGTCTTGGTTTGGCGAATTTCAATCATAAGTCAACCGTATCCCATGGGATACGAAAAGGCAAGCGGGCGCTGAACTCCTTTAGGCAGGCTTACTGATATTTCTGCGTCAGATAGTCGGTGTAGTCGGTTTGCAGTTCCTGATCGCTAGGGGCTGGCCCAGAATGTTTGGCGATGCCCCACAATCCGGTGAGGGTACCAGGAGGAATAACCTGGATTTGAGGTATAGGGAGATGTTTTCGGTGAAGAAATTCAGCGAAGTGAAGGACTTCGTTGATTTGGTCTTCTGGAAGCGTTTGGATGAGCTGATAGAGTTTTTCGGCGGCTGTCATGGGTTTAGCGGGATATGAGGAAAGAGTTTGGGCCGTCAAGATTGTTCAGGCTAGCAACGGCTATTGAATTTGAATCATAGGATTGGGTTTCAGGGTAGGATTTCAAAATAATCACAGTGTTTGGGGCGGATGATTGAAAAGTCTCGGCGATCAAGGGTGTAAACGCGAGTAATCGATAACCGCTCAGAGGTTGCAATAATTGCGGCATCTGTAAAATCAAGCTGATTATCGGAGTATTGTTCTAAAATTTGATGTACCCGTACCAGATCCTCTATTGTTGTGGCTTCAAGTTGAACGACATCGAGTGTCATGCTAGTCACAAAGTAGCGCATGGCTTGATGTCCTAATCTCGAAGCAATTAAATAGCAGATTTCAGGTAAGACAACTACAGGTAGCACCAACTTCTCATTTGCATTCTGGGCAAACATGAGCACCCGTTGATGATTGCGATCGCTCTGATCGGTCAAAGCAAACAAAAAACTGGTATCGAGTATTGCCGTCATGGCTGATCTCCTGGTTTGCTGCTCCAGCCATGAATCGGATCAATTTCGTTTCGCAAAATTTCCTCATCAGTGTCTGAAATATCGGGTTTTCCAGACTTTCCTAACCCTGCGATCGTCATTAGGAAGTTTTGCTGAGGCAAGTCGGTGCTCTGCTGCTGGATTGTTTTATAGCGTAGGTAGTCAACAAAGCTAGCAAGCTCAATCAGAACTTCATCGGGCAGTGCATTGACTGCCTCAATTAGATTTTGTCGTTCTACTGTTGTTTTGGCCATGACTAGAACCCAAATATAAATAGATAGTGTAACGTCTTCATTTTTGAGTGCTTTTCGGTTTGTGTTGGGCTGGCTGTTTCGATGATGTCTGTTGGCTGGTCATTTTGGTGTACAGCTCAAATAGTTTTTCGAGGCGTTTTCCCTCCGGGAACGCGCTGCGAACGGTGTCGTTTTTGAAGCGGCGTTCGCGAAGCGACTCCGAAGGAGTCTCGTGGGCTTGGCGAACGAGGGGAAATTCGCTGTCCATGCGATCGGGGTCGTACATATAGTTTGGACTGTGCCGTTATCAATTTCGGCAAGGCGCTCCTGAGCTTTTTGTACGCCCTCTAGTAAGCGATCTTGATCAAGTTGTTCGTCCATACTATCGATCAGTTTTTCGATGAGGATGGTTTTGTCTGCGTCAGGTAAGACAGTGGCTTCGGCGATGAGTTGGTCTAGGGTTAGCATGGAATTCTCCCTCTAGGAAACTGTGTTCTTGAATTAGGCATTAACCACCCACCGTCTAGCCACGACTAACCTCCTCTGTGAGTTCTGCTGGTGTGGTTTGAAAAGGGGAGACTTCAAATCGATCAAGGGCTTGCAGGAAGGTTTGGCGGCTGATGCCTGCAATTTCGGTGGCTTTGGATTGGGAAATCATGCCGACTTCGTACCATTTGATGACGGTGGCAATGAGCAATTCTTGGGCGAACTTGTCGGGGCTGCTGCGCAGGGCAGAAAAGGCGCTTTCGGGAAAGTTAAGTTGTATTTGAATCATGGGATTAGCCTCTATGACGATATGGGTTATTACGCTACTTGAGGCGTTTGACCAGGATGGTTGTTCACGCTGCTGTTAGGCTACATTCTCTGAATAGCTGTAAACTGGCACCTGGATAAAGCGATCCGGTTCTGGGGTATCCAGGATGGTTTGCTGCAACCGCTCGACGGTTGAGGGAGAGAAAAACTGCTCACCCGTTTCTTCATTGACGCGGGCAGGGACGTTTTCAATCAGAATCAATTGACCATTGAGGTTCAGGGTATAGGTCACCTGCTTTTCTACCAGGGGTTCTTGCCAATCAGTTGTCATGGTTAGAAGGTCTCCTTTGGGTGAATTGGTCGTTCCAGCGCTGAGGATCTGGTTCGTACAGGGTGATGATTTTGATCAGCGGACGGGTTGGGTAGCTGCACTGAATATGGATCGGACGTTGTGCTGCTGTGAAGCCCAGGATTAAGCAACTGGGGCCATATTTATCGTCTGGATAGTCTTCAATGATTTGACCATTGGCAATCGCTTCTCGAATTTCTTGAACTCGGATGCACCGCAAGATGGATTGATCGACGGCATGTTTGGAAAACTCAAATTCATCATTAGCAATTTTCTGACGAATGTCTGTGATGAGCGGGATCATCTGGCCCTCACCCTAAACCCCTCTCCCAACCTGGGAGAGGGACTTTGAACACTCTTGCTCCCCTTCTCCCGTTTTGGGAGAAGGGGTTGGGGGATGAGGGGGCATTCAGGATTGGTGCGGTTAAAAACATCACTCACTTACTGGTCATTTTTGTATACAACTCAAACAGTTTTTCCAGCCGTTCGGTGTCGTTTTTGAAGCGGCGTTCGCGAAGCGACTCCGAAGGAGTCTCGTGGGCGGCGCGGACGAGGGGAAATTCGCTGTCCATGCGATCGGGGTCGTACATGTCGGCGATGGTGGCGGGGAAGTAGTGCTCGCGGGCTAGCAGGATGGCTTCGGCGCTTCGAGTGAGGTCGGTTTTGTTGCGATCGGTCAGGGTGGGGACGGAGAAGGTGTTCCAGCCGAGGGTGTTGGAGTAGGAGAATCGCATTTCAAGCCGGACGCAAACGGTGCCGATCCAGACCCAATGGAGGCGTGAAGCGATCAGCGCCATGTTCCAGAGTGGGGCATCGTAGAGGGCGAAGGCACTGTCATTCACGATGAATGAACTTTCTAAAATATCGACTGGCAAAACCAAACGATTTTCAGAGGAATGCCTGGGTACTATGAAGCTCCAAACCTCGGCTTCTCCAAGATCACGAAATTGATGGGCTCGCTCTGCAAGCTTTCTCGCACTAGCATCACGGCTTGCAAGTCGATCAGCTCTATTTTTCTGTACTCTGTCAGCAATAAATGGGAGGGAGTTTGCAGCTTCAAGATCTACGTCTCTAATCCAAAGGCAGTGGCGAGATGTTCCATTGATATAGTCATGGCTCCCTGTAACGGGTCGTAGATACTGTGCCACTGATTCAGCATCTTCTAAAGGAATCTTATCCGGCACAACAAAAAGATAGCCCCCATCAACGGGTTTGTTGCCATAAGTCATTTCCTCAACAGCGGAAATTGGTATTCGTCTTGATTCAACAAATACATTGGGCGAATCAACTAGATAGGGGTTGATATTCTCAGTCTCCTTGGCGACTGTTTTACTCTTGTCCTCAACAGAAAACAAATGCCGAACTTTATTGGAATGGTTGGAAACCCCGACAATCACAACCATCACTCCAGCGTTATGGCTAGCTAGATTCGCCCACTTGAATGAGGTATGAGCAAAAGCGATCTCGTGCCCTGTTTCAAAAATTAGCGGCCAGAGGATCGGTACCTGTTGCCCCTGACAGATTGAATTGGTAGATACGAATGCAGCGGAGGATTCTGTGTGCATTCCATAATCCGCTGCCTTCATAAACCAACCCGCCACATAATCGAGTGACTTCCAGGTTTTAGTACGTCCATCGAAAATGCTTTTTAGATCCTCCTTTTGCGCCTTTGATTGCCAGGTTGATCCTAAATAGGGCGGATTCCCGCAAGTGTAGGTCTCTCCACCCTCATTCTCAAACTCAATCTCTGCTTCCTCATTCGGCGCACTAAACAGATCTAAATCTTCCCGCTGCACCTTCACCCCCGTTCCCGTCGGGGGGCAAATACTCAACCAATCCAACCGCAACGCATTCCCGCAAGTGATCCAGTTGTCATCCTTCAGCGGCAAAAACTCCGCCAACGCCAACTCCGGCCCCCGGTACAACACATCACACTGATACTCGGCAATAATCAACGCCAGCCGCGCCACCTCACAGGAAAAGTGGCGAATTTCGATACCGCGAAAGTTCGTCAGCGGAATCTCGGACTTCAGATCGGGTTCTCCCCGGCGGCGGTTAATCTCCGCCTCAATCGCCCGCATCTCTTTATAGGCAATCACCAAAAAATTCCCCGACCCACAAGCCAGATCAAACACCCGAATCCGGGCCAGCCGCTTCCGCAAATTCAATAACTTGCGAGGATTATTCTCTGCTGCTTCGAGTTGAGCCCGTAAATCATCCAAAAACAGCGGATTCAACACCTTCAGGATGTTCGGTACGCTGGTGTAGTGCATCCCTAGGGCACCGCGCTCCGCATCATCCGCCACCGCCTGAATCATCGACCCGAAGATGTCGGGGTTAATTTTTGTCCAGTCCAGGTTGCCCACATGGAGCAGGTAGGAACGAGCAATCTTGCTAAAGCGGGGGACTTGGCCCTCATCCCCGGAGGGAAGACCCTCACCCCCGGCCCCTCTCCCAGGGCGGGAGAGGGGAGAAACAGCCGCCTCTTGTTCCCCTTCTCCCTGCTTGGGAGAAGGGGTTAGGGGATGAGGGCGATCCGGCCCAAACAGCCCCCCATTCGCATAGGGAAACTCATTGGCCCAGTTGCGAATCCTGGCGGCCTCCCGTTCCCTCATCGGCGTGGCCATGGCCCGAAAAATCTCCGCCAGCACCTGATGGGTATTCGACGAATCGCTGGCGCTCATCTGGGCGACGGTCTGGGTGAACAGTCCATCACTGTGGAAGATATTCGTATCCTCCGCAAAAAAGCAGAAAATCAGCCGCGCCATAAAGTGATTCATCTCCTGGCGGTGCTCTGCCGTATCCCAGTCCGGGTTCTCCTTTAGCAGCTCTATATACAGGCGGTTGAGGCGACCCGTGGCCTTGATGTCAAAGGCATTCTCCCGAATCTGCTTGACTGTCGTAATCCCTGCCAGCGCCAGGAAAAAGCCGAAGTGGTTATGGAAGTCGGGATAGTCGCAGGCGACGGTCTCGCCATCGACCAGATTCTCGGCCTGTAGGTCATGGCCGTCCGTAGCCAGGATGAACTTAGCCTTGTATTTTGTGGTGGCAGGGCTTTCCCGTAGGGCCGACAGGGTTTCTGTCACCTGCCCCTCTGGGCACACCTTGAGGTAAATGTTGTTGCGCTGAAGCACACCGCCCAGGTCGGACTGGTTTGAGCTACTTTTCTTACCTTTGAGCTTCTTGATTGTCGTCGTCTTATTGCCGAAGGCCTCCAAGAAGGCAAAGGGAAACTCGTCTGGGTCAAAGGGCGCGCCCGCGAGCTGGGAAACGGCGGCTTCGATCTCGACTGCGTTCATACTCCGACCATCAATTGCCCAGGGCTTGGCGTTCGGCGGTGCCGTCTCCTAGAGACTCGCCTGGATAAACGACTGAGTCACCAAGCCGCCCTGAGACACAAACAACTGCTACCCATCATAGCCACTGTTACACAGAAAGCCCCACTGTGGATACTTCATGGGCCTGCTTCACAATGGCTTAGGTGATGGGTGGGGCAGAGAGGGTCGCCACCCAAGACCCCAGAGAGATAACCAGCCCCTCGTCCCTCCTTCCCCATCAAACCCAGCTTACAAGGCCCCTTTCAACACATCCACCTTGTCGGTTGTCTCCCAGGTAAAGTCGGGGATCTCGCGGCCAAAGTGGCCATAGGCCGCCGTTTGACGATAGATCGGGCGGCGCAAATTCAGCATATCAATTAGCCCTTGGGGCCGCAGATCAAAATGTTGACGCACCAGAGCCGCGATCGCACTGTCAGCAATTTTGCCCGTCCCAAAGGTATTAATAGAAATCGATGTGGGCTCAGCCACCCCAATCGCATAAGAGACTTGAATCTCACAGCGATCGGCCAATCCCGCCGCCACGATATTTTTAGCCACATAGCGACCGGCATAGGCGGCGGAGCGATCCACCTTAGAGGGGTCTTTGCCCGAAAAGGCGCCGCCGCCGTGGCGAGCCATGCCCCCATAGGTGTCGACAATAATTTTGCGCCCAGTTAACCCACAGTCTCCGACTGGGCCACCAATAATAAACTGCCCCGTGGGATTAATGTGGTACTGGGTTCCGGCATGGAGCCAATCCACCGGCAGGACAGGTTTAATTATTTCCTCCATCACCGCTTCGCGGATGTCGGCCTGGGAAATGTCTGGGTCATGCTGGGTCGAGAGCACTACGGCGTCAACGGCCACTGGCTGCTTGTTCTGGTAACGTAGGGTAATCTGACTCTTAGCGTCGGGACGCAGCCAGGGCAACACCTTATGCTTGCGCAGGTGGGCTTGCCGCTCCACCAGCCGATGGGCATAGTAAATCGGGGCCGGCATCAGGGTATCGGTTTCGTTGGTGGCATAGCCAAACATCAGTCCCTGATCGCCCGCTCCCAGGTCTTTGTTGGCGGCTTCGTCCACCCCCATGGCGATGTCTGACGACTGTTTACCAATGGCGTTGAGCACCGCACAAGAAGCGCCATCAAACCCCACTGTCGAGCTGTCATAGCCAATGTCCAGGATCACATCGCGGACGATGTCTTCTAGGTCCACATAGGTGCTGGTGCGCACTTCCCCCGCAATTACCGCCATGCCCGTTTTCACCAGGCTTTCTACCGCCACCCGGGCTTGAGTGTCTTCTTTCAGGATGGCATCCAATACGGCATCGGAAATTTGGTCAGCCATTTTATCAGGATGACCTTCGGAAACGGACTCGGAGGTAAAAATGCTGTATTCGCTCATTGCTATAGGGTGTGGGTGCTGGATGGTACTACAAACGGAGAAGATGTCTGATCAACACCAGAAAACATTGACCTGGATGGACGTTACCCACAAGATTTTACACGGTTATTGTGAGGGTTACCCGTTCAGGATGTCCCAGGTCGATGCGATGCCCCAACGTTTTGGCTGGCCATGATGGCAAGTGATGCACCCTTCAGGTCTAAAATGCTGATCAAGAAACCAAGTTTCTGGATCGGGCCGCACCTATCTGCTAGCAATCACCTAAATGTAAATGGGCAGAGGGAGACTCGAACTCCCATGACCGTAAGGCCGCCACATTTTGAGTGTGGTGCGTCTACCAATT
>SLIY01000210.1 GCA_007135385.1 Leptolyngbyaceae cyanobacterium CSSed165cm_216 | reverse complement strand
CCGCCAGGGCCAGCAGGTATTTGCGGGGATGAAACTGGGCCTGGTGGCTAAACTTGGCCGCCCCTCGGGTGGCAAAGGGCAGGGGTAGGGTAGGGGCAAAGCTAGCTGGTAGCCCTAGGGATTGGGCAGCCTCCACCTCTTGATGCACTGACGCTAAGGTGTCTGAGGTTTCCGCAAAGACATAGGCCGCCTGGCGCTCAAAATCACAGTCAATAGAGTACTTTTGCACCAAATCGGCCACCTGTTCCACTGCGGCCTGGTTGGCATCTCCATAGAGCCGGGCTTTGTCTACCCCCAGGTCTTTGATCAGGTGGGCGTATTTGAGCTGGTGTTGGGAGGTGACCTTGGCGGTGGTATATCCAGACACCCCTGCGGCCACCCGGTCGGCCTCCAGTACGGCCACCTGCTTGCCTGCTTGCTTCAACAGAATGGCGGTGGTAATGCCGGCTATGCCGCCCCCCACGATCGCCACATCGACCGCAATATCCTGGGACAAGGCTGGATAGCTGGAGGGTAAGGTTGACGCTAGCCAAAAGGATTGATGGGTCTGAAGCGCAGGGGAAATAGTCATGGTACAGGTCTCTAAGGGGGCATTGCCATTTAGCGCGATCGCGCCCACCGCCGTTGACTACCCCAGGGGAGAACTTATGCTGTTCTACCCTAAGCCAAGAGACATAACCTGAGATCTAACAGCCAAGCTCACCCCCATGGCATCAGGCCGCTATCCACTAATCCCTAGTGCTGATCGGCAGCCATATGATACCCCTGGTTCAGGGTTTCAGGGGTTAGGTGTCAGGTGTCAGGAACCGTTGGTCAACTGATGCCGCAGAGCACTAGTGCAGCGTCAAGGTTTAATTTTAGGGTTGACATCTGTAGAAATTTGGCATTATTAAGGTCCGAAATCCCCTGCTTGGCAGGCCTGTGCTGAGCCTGTCGAAGTGCCTGTGCTGAGCCTGTCGAAGTGCCTGTGCTGTTCGCGCAGCGACCCCAGACGGTGTCCTGAGCTTGTCGAAGGAGGGGTAACCTGTCGAAGTAGGTAGGGGTAGGGCAACCCAAGCGCGAAGAGACCCACCCCAACCTCCGGACACCCCTCCCAGGGAGGGGATTAGCAGCGCTTACGCTTTAGCCACAGCCTCCTTAGCTAAGAACTTCTCGAGTTCGGTCAGGGCGTCAGCATCTACCTTGGTCTGCATGGGACAGAACTTCGGCCCACACATGGAGCAGAACTCCGCTGTTTTGTAGATGTCGGCGGGTAGGGTTTCATCGTGGTACTCCTTGGCCCGTTCGGGGTCGAGGGACAGCTCGAACTGTTTGTTCCAGTCGAAGTTATAGCGGGCGTGAGACATGGCATCGTCGCGATCGCGGGCGCCAGGACGGTGACGGGCAATATCAGCGGCGTGGGCGGCAATTTTGTAGGCAATCAAGCCCTGGCGTACGTCCTCGGCATTCGGTAAACCCAGGTGCTCTTTGGGGGTGACATAGCAGAGCATGGCCGCCCCACTCCAGCCCGCTAGGGCCGCGCCAATGGCAGAGCTAATGTGGTCGTAGCCAGCGGCAATGTCGGTAACCAGGGGACCCAGCACATAGAAGGGGGCTTCGGAACATTCCTCCATTTGTTTTTTGACGTTGTAGTCGATCTGGTCCATGGGCACATGGCCCGGGCCTTCCACCATCACCTGCACATCCTGTTCCCAGGCCTGGCGGGTAAGCTGGCCCAGGGTCTTGAGTTCCGCTAGCTGGGCGGCATCGGTGGCATCGTGCAAACAACCGGGCCGCAGGGAATCCCCGAGGCTGAATGACACATCGTAGCGTTTGAAGATAGCAATGATGTCATCGAAGTGGGTGTACAGGGGGTTTTGCTTGTGGTGGTGCAGCATCCACCGGGCCAGGATGCCGCCGCCGCGAGAGACGATGCCGGTGATGCGATCGCGCACCAGGGGCAAATGATCAATCAAGATCCCGGCATGGATGGTCTGGTAGTCCACCCCCTGCTGGGCGTGCTTCTCGATGATGTGCAGAAAGTCATCGGCAGTTAGGTTTTCAATGTTACCGTGGACGCTTTCTAGGGCCTGGTAAACGGGCACCGTGCCAATGGGGATGGGCGACGCCTGAATGATCGCAGTGCGGATGGCATCCAGGTCACCGCCGCCCGTGGACAGATCCATTAGGGTGTCAGCCCCATACTTCACGGCCAGGTGCAGCTTGGCCACCTCTTCCGCCAGGTCAGAGGAGTTGGGGGAGGCACCGATGTTGGCATTCACCTTACACTTGGCGGCAACGCCAATGGCCATGGGCTCTAGATTGGGGTGGTTGATGTTGGCGGGGATAATCATCCGGCCTCGGGCAACTTCATCCCGAATCAGCTCAGGGGAGAGGTTTTCCCGCTGGGCCACGTACTGCATTTCTTCGGTGATGGTTCCCTGGCGGGCATAGTGCATCTGAGAGACGTTGGCTTGGCCCTGGCGCTTGGTAATCCACTCTGTACGCATAGCGTTCTCCAAAAAGTGTCGGTATGGCTAGAGGGTGCCGGGAGACGATATACCAAGCTCAAACCCTATAAGGAACCCCAAAGTGCGATCGCCTTCTTGTCTGACTTAGAACGTCTATTGACCTAGAAAATCTATGACCTAGAACGTCTAGCCACTGTTCTCCCAGGTTTAAACCTGAGAACTAGAACTCGATCCTCGTCGCTTCGGTGAATCACCTCAATCAACGCTTCCCTCCGCTGGCATGACCCAGGTCAGGTTCTTAGGGTATGATCTCAGCCCGACTTGCTCGGACACCCCTAGCTTGCTAGCATCATATCACTGGTTACTGTTGCTGTTTCTCCCGTTTGGCGGAGAACTGCCGCTGCCTTGAGCCGAGCCGTGGTGAGCCGATCGGACGGACGTTTGATGTCGCCTGTAAAGGTGCCAAAGGCATCGGCATCAAAGTCAGCGGGCACGGCCGCCGTCACCCTCAGATGAGCTGCTAACAGGGGGGCGATTGCCTGCTCTTTGCGATACATGGTGGCGAGAGGCGTACCGGCCTTTGTAGAGCGGCCTCAACGTCTAGCGGGCACAAAACAGGGCCACTCAAAAGTCAGGGTCATGCCCCGACTTTTTGGGTCTGTGTCGTCTTGATTCAACAACCGTCTGGCCCACAGAACGTGTGCGCGTACAGCACCTCCGCGTCACAGATATAGGCAATGCCGGCATAATCGCTGAAAAACTCCACTGCAACCCGGTCCGCAATCTTCTCAGCCATATCCCGATTTTCGGTGAGCACCTCAAACTTTATATTTGACTCGGTGTCAGAAACGCTGGGTTGTCCTGACGATCGCACGTTGCGACTGCCTTTACCGCCAGTTTCCAACACCGTATAACCGGTCGCCCCGGCTTCATCGATGATCTGGGCGATCTTTTTTAGCAGCAATTTCTCTGTGATCAGAACGAGCTTTTTGGCTGACTTGGCCATGTCGGTTAACTCCTTACAAATGTATTCATTGAACTACTTAGTCGTGGGCCAAAGCAGGCCCGGCAGACCACGACCCGTTTGGGATTAGCCCCCCGTCAGCGCCTGGGCAAACCCGACAAAGAGCGGTATGCACAAGGCGATCGCAACCGGCGTGCCGATGGCGGTAGACGCGCCAATGTAGGCAGAGGGATTGGCCGACGGGATACCGGCCCGTAACGTGGGCGGCCCTGAGATGTCGGAACTGGAAGCGGCAATGACGGCTAGGAGCGCGACGCCGCCAGGGCTGAATCCCGTGGCGTAGTGGGCAATCATGCCGAGGCCGAAGGCGATAAACCCATGCAGAAAGGGGGCCACAAAAGCATAGAGGGCATACCACTGGGCCACCTGGCGCAGCTCGTTGACCCTAGCCCAGGCCTCCATACCCATGATCAACATCAGAATCGAAAGCAGGCCCCGGAAGAGGGGATCGTAGAAGCTCTCATAGACACTTTCTGGCCGAGTGAGGATGCCTAGGGCAAGGCCGAGCAGCAGTGCCGACAGGGCCGATCCCTGGATGCTTTCCTTCACAATAGGCCAGATCTTGACCCGGCTGCTGGGGATACCGCCCGACCCGCTGGCATACCCACCTGTGGAACCACCCGACTCGCCAGAATATCCACCTGCGGAACTGCGCAAATCGTTGGTAGGATATCCACCTGTGGGAACGGGCTGGTCGATGGGAGCCCCGCCTGCGGCAACCGGCTGCATGCCGAGATAATCCTCCTTGCCGATATACTTCTCATTTTTGAGATACTTGTCGCGCTTCTGCTTGCTGGTATAGATGCTGGCTATGACGATCGCCGTCACCAGCGCTGGGATGTCCATGAAGGGATAGAGGGCACCGGCCCAGGCTTCATATTCGATGCCTTGCCCTTCCAATACCGTGATGCCAGCGACCATGGTAGAACCACTCACAGCACCGAACAAGCCCCCGGTCGCAACAGCATCCACGACTTTGATGCCCGGCAGCTTAGCCAAGGTGTAGCGCGTGATCAGCACGATTACGATCCCCGTCACCATGGCAAACAGCGCGGGCAGCAGCATCTCCCCCAGGCTGGCATTGCGAATGGCCATACCGCCGGTCAGACCGACTTTGATCAGCAGCATGAAAACGATGAACTTATAGATCGCATCGGGAATGGCCAGTTCGCTGCCGAGGGCGGCAATGACGATACCGCCAATCAAAAAGCCAAGCGTCGGGGACTGCAACTGTGCACCGAACTTTGCCAAGAAATCGGATAAGAAATCCATTGAAACCTCCTTCCGCCTCCTCTAATGAGGAGTGATGATTGGGACAAGTGAGTTTTGAAAAGATGAAGCAAGTAGGGATGAAGCGCTTCCCCCCTACAGCACAGGTGTTACGGGAGAACCTGTCGACAGGGGGTTTCGAGATAGCCGCGCTCTAAATAGGGCCAGCAGGTGGTGCGGAACAGCAACACCTTCTATAGACTTGCGTCTATCAAGGACTGAATCTCTATGTGTTCAAGTCTATCTAGAAAATCCTGGATTTCTACGCTCCCGTGGCATGGATTTGAAACGCAATGTCAAATTCAATTCATAGGCTTTACTTATATTTCCAGGGATGCGCATATTCCTGGTTAATATAAGTTGCGATTCTCCCCAGGAGAGGCGGCACTAACGCCAGATTTTTCTCTATCCGTAGCTGCTGTTCACCAATGGCTGAATTTAGCCTTTGCGCAGATGGGACAGCCACCGCGATGGGGTCGCCAATCTGGGGCAGCCCGTGCTAAATCAATCGATTTGCAGCGGTGCTACGATGTCGGGATTGTGATCCTGGGGGGGTGCCATGGCAGGCCCGTGGGGCAGGTTGTAGCCGATAATTCCCAGGGTAAGACCGAGGGCAAGGCCAGCCATAAACATCCAGCCGTGGGAGGGTTCGAGGGTGCAGAGCAGGCGGCGATCGCAGTCGTAGACATGGACCGCCCAGCCTTCCTGGGTCGTGTGGTGGAGTTTATTCATAGGAAAGATCAGGAAAGGAGAATTCGAGGTTAGTCAGACGCAATGGGCCGCTGGGCGGTGCTGAATAGCAGGCATGCCGCTGTTTATCGCTATAGAGAATCTGGCTGGCGGGGTCGTAGGTGCACAGCCCGTCGGGCCAGCGGGGCGTGGGCACGCCCACAAAATCCAGCCCATGGCCCTGGCCCAGGTTCAAGGTGTCCCCAGAGCGCACCGGGTAAAGCCGGTGGGCGCGATCGCCCAGAGCAATTTTGAGGGTGTTGGCCCCTGCCCTCGAACAGACAATCTGGGCCTGGGGAGCCAGGTCTAGGAGCCGGGTGAGAATCGTCAGGCGGTTGGCGTTGACGTGGCTGGTGACAATGTAATCGATCTGCGCCAGATTCACCTGGTGCTGGAGTTCCGTCAAAAAGAGGTCGGTAAAGGATTCGCCCGGGGGGTCGATCAGGGCGATTTTATCGGCCTGAATCAGATAGGCATTGGCAGTGGTGCCCCGCTGGCGGCTATATTCCACCTCAAACTTGAGCCGATCCCAGGTGCGCGATCGCAGCACCAGCGCCTGGGGGCCAATGGCCGCAACCTGCACATCGCGAGGCCGAAAGGTGGTGGGGAGAGAGGTTGAGGGGGTAGTTAAGGTCATGGCAGAAGCCTAGGGAGAGGGTGTTGGGTCAACGGTGGATTTGAAATGAGCTGGGATGACGATCAGTCAAGCGGCGGCTTAACCGTCCCCAGCTCGGCAATATCCTGGGCAAAGCGCAGGCGGTGACGGCGCGACACCTCCTGTTCTGGGTCTACACCGTCGAAGGTGGGTGGAATCCAGGCCCGCACCACCAGCAACCCCCCCAGCACCACTAAGAATGAGCAGCTGGCCAGCACCTGGGTCCAGGGGGTATCGAGCACGCCGCGCACAATGATTTCCCGCAGCACCGACACGATCGACACCTCGACCGCCACCCCAATCGAAACCCGATGCTCCTGCAAATAGATGATCAGCAGCCGAAACAGCTCCACCAAGATCAGCAAAAAGAGAATATCGGCGGTCACCTCAGGGAAATTGAGCGGCGGCAGCAGCGAGAGAAACATCTCCCGCAGCTGCATCACCATGAAGCTGAACAGCCCAATGCAGAGGGAAATCACAATCAGGTCTTGAACTAGCTCCAGCAGACGCACCACGTAAGTGCCATTGAGCCCAGTGATCCAGCGAGATGAGGTAGGAAGAGTTTGCATAGCCGTTTGCCTAGGGTAGGTGGTGAGAGAGCAGAAGAGCAGATGTAGGGTGCATTAGGCTGCCGACATCTCTGCGGATTGTCGTCAGCTTCAGCCCTGGCCGTAATGCACCATCCAGGGATTCTGGACGTGCAAAAATCCAGGTGTTGCTGAATTCAGGCATGAATTTGGGTAGGGGCAAACGGCCGTTTGCCCCTACGAGAGGCGTTAAATATTTGATTCATACCTACGTTCAGCAGCCCCAAAATCCAAAATCAGTAATGATTACTCGTTTTCCGGTGGTGCACCGCCGTCCGACCGTCCGGTTTAGCCACCCGTCCAGCTTCGCTGGTGCAGTAGATCACCCAGTGGTCTCCGGCTTCGATGCGGTGGTTGACAGTGCACTCCAGGTAGGCCAACGATTCCGCCAAAATGGGGGAGCCGTTAGCAGCGGCGTAGATGGCAATGCCCTCAAAGCGATCGGCCCCAGGGGGAAACCGCTTGAGAAAATGCTTCATCAGTCGCTGCTCGTTACCGTCTTCCAGCACGTTGAGCACAATGCGATCGCCATGGTGCAGCAACGACTCAATGGCCCGATCCTTCGCCACCGCAATGGCTAGGCCGAGGGGCTGAAAGCTGGCCTGAATCACCCAGGACGCCAGCATGGCGCTGCTGACATCGCCTTTTTGGGCGGTGACAATGGTGACAATATAGAGCCCGGTGCTGAGGCGACCCAGGGCCTGATCGAGCCCAGAATCGAGAGGTCGACTTGGTTTCAGAGCGCCATTGCGGTTCACCCACTGGCCCAGATCGGTGCCCGCTTCTTCGCAGGCTTTATCTGTGGCCTCAGTGGGGGGAGCTTTAATCAAAATTGGCTCAAAGGCGACTTTTAGCCCCAGTTCTTGAAAGCGGTTGCGCAGGGGAAAGATGGGTTCGTCTTGGCCGCCGCCGGTTTCAAATAGGCCAATGGCTTGCTTCGGGTTGGCGGTGGCCAAAATAGTGCTGAGCATGGGATCGAGGCTGGTAGTGTCTGCCTGGGGCGGCATCCCCACGATCAGCCCAGCGGCGGTGATCACCGTTTCTCGCACCGTATGACCATCGGTGTCGAGCAAATCCACCAATTCTACGGCGGTGCCGGTTTTGAGTAAGCCCTGGCCCAGACTGTGGACAATGCGATCGCTAAAGCCATAGTCTCCGGCATAGAAGATCGCCACAAATGGCTCGGCCTGAGCCTGGGTGCTGCTCCAGGTGCGATAACGCTCCCGCCAGTCGTCTAAATGATGGCGGAGTAGGGGGCCATGCCCGGTGGCAATCTGGCTGATCACCAATGGCTCAATACGTTTGAGCGCAGCCAGCACCGATCGGGCATTCGGCCCCATGAGACAGTCGTAGTAGAGTTGAAAGTCAGCCTCCAGCAGGGCGGGTGTCTCATCGTAGAGGGTGTCGTCGCAGTAGTGCATACCCAATACATCGCAGGTATACAGCACTTGGGTACCCGCATCGTAGGTGAGCATGGTATCGGGCCAGTGCAGGTTAGGGGCCGAGACAAAGTGCAGGTCGTGGCCCTGGCCCAAATCGAGGCGATCACCGCTTTTCACCATCTGAAAGGCAAAGGGGTGATGCAGCTGGTTTTGCAAGCACTGAATTGCCACCTTGGAGCCAACTACAGTCAGATGAGGGGCCAGGGCCAGCAGATCGCCAATCAGCCCGCTGTGGTCGGGCTCGGTATGGTTGACGATCAGGTAATCGATCTGGGCCAGATCAACCTGTGCTTGCAGTGCCTCTAGGTACAGGTCTCTAAACTTGCCGTGGGAGGTATCGATCAGCACCGTTTTCTCCCCCCGAATCAGAAACGAGTTGTAGGTGGTGCCGTTTTGCAGCTCAAATTCAATATCGAAGCGATCGCGATCCCAATCTAGGCAGCGCAAGGCCGCTGAATCTGGGGCAATGGTCGCGGTTTGCAGGGTAAGCCGTCCGACAGGAGAGGAGGTTTGACGTAAATCCGTGACTGCAACCATGGAGTTTATCTATCCTCGGCGAGATTTAAATCGACTTAAATCAATACTCTCCTGATCAAGATGATTTGTAAAATGTCAATCCTCAAACCGAAGTATTAGAAATTTATATCAATGTTTTGCTGATTGATACTCAATTCTGCTCATTGTCATCATGGGAGCGCTTCACTCCGTAGATTTGCTCGCTCCGCTCATGATGGGCAAAGGTCCAAATGACCTACTGGTCAGCCCCTGAGAGCGTCCCCGAAGATTGGGATGAGCCTATCCTGGCCGATGGACAGCAGCAGGACAGGCGAAAGTACAAGGCAATGGCCGAAGACTGTAGCGTGGCTGTGCTGGCCATTGATGGCCAAGTACCCGATCGCGACCCGTGGGACAGCTCAGGACGGCCGAGTTATCACCATCGCTATCATCATCGGCAGCATTCTGCGAGTCAGCATTTGGAGGAGCCAATCAGGCTCTTTCGAGATTGAAATCTACGCTCCAGACACAAATGTCTGTATCCATCTGGACAACAGGTATTGCTAACTCATGGCACCTTGGCTTCAGCCCTGTCACTGGCTAAAGACGCTGGGCGACTAGTTACGCCATTCGTTTCCCTTTCCTACCATTTCTCGCCACAGTATCTCTGCCCCTGACTCCTTGGGAGTCATCAGGCGTTATTAGGCGTTAGGTTACACGGCAGCCCTGGCGTGGGGGGTGGCTACGCCCAGGAGGGCTACGCTCCCGAACCGTTCAGACACTACGTCATCCCTGGCGGGATGAAATGCCCCTAAACTCTACCTACCAAGCGTTTTAACGATTTTCGGGGCAGGGTGATCGCCAGTAGGCCCTCTGCTGCTACCCCAATGTTCCAGGCCCCTTTAACGATGCGGGGTCCGAGGATCAGGGTAGTGATGAAGCCCTGCTGATCAGCCAAAAGGCTTAATTTGAGGTGATTTCAGGAATTAAGTTAGATTCGTAAAGAATTAGGTGAACTATTTCTAGAGTCTTTCTAAAGACTGTGGCGAACTTTAGTCTTTTCACCTACAATCCCCAATAACTATTTCACTACCGCTATGAGTAAACACGAACGACTCCTGGAGTTTCTTCAGGGGCACTTGGCGTTATCCGCCAACTCCATTGAGCTGGGCCTACGGCAGTCTAAAGGTGCTCCCAACCTGCTGCCGATGGTGCTCTACCAGTATGGGTTTGTCACGACTCAAGAGCTGGGGCAGATTTTTGACTGGCTAGAAACCGCCTGAGCCTTGGAAATATGAGCTTTAGCTCCACTCCAGACTGATCAATAGATCTCAGCGAACCATGACAGTGCCTATTGACGGCCTGAGAAGAAACGGTAACAATGACTACAGATACAAAAAACGTTCATCTCTCTGCAAAGAGACGGAAGTAAGGGAAGCCCCCTGAAGGAACGCGCCTCTGTTACTCTTCAAAGCGAGGCGACATTATGACTCTCAAGTATCGTGGAATCCAGTACGAAGCAGCTACCCCTGAAGT
>SLIY01000025.1 GCA_007135385.1 Leptolyngbyaceae cyanobacterium CSSed165cm_216 | reverse complement strand
GTTTCTGACAAATTCATTTCTTGGGCCACTTGCTGCATCCAACTATCAGGGAGAGCCTGGGGCAGCACACATACGGCCGCTGGGTTACCCCTGTAGGCGGTATCGGTAAAGGCATCAACCTGAATTAACGGAATCGTCATAGGGGGATAGCCCGGCAACTCTATACACCATCAGCGTATAGATAGGGTATGACGAAACGTCTCGCCCGTCATTAAACAACGGTCTGAGGGAAAGGCTTCAATGGCATCCTTACAAGACTGATAGCACCGCCCCCAAGACTGCACCAGTGACCGGATTGACAACCACAATGTGGTTACCCAACATGACCAGGGCCGTATTTTTGGGCTGGCGAATCAAAGCGGCAACCAGCTGGGGCACCCGCAACCGTCTGACCAACCCGGTCGGCATCCACCGTCTGCGACCCACCTGGCGTTCGATAATGGGTAAAACGTCTAACTGAGTTAACACCTCGGGGGGCAGCTCTGCTACAAGGTTGGCGCTGGCCGACGCTTCTGCGGTCGAAATAATAGAGGCGATCGCGGCCAGTTGCTCCTGCGAAAGCTGCTCTAATACCTCTGGGGTCACTGGAGCGATCGCTAGGGCTGGGGGGGCGATCAATTCAGACTCTAGGCTGGGGTCTGGGGAAACCAGAGGTTCCTCAGCCAGAGCCTCCAGCCAACTCTGGTCGGGCGTTATGGCCGCAACCTGCCCTGGCTCAAGTGCTGACGCATCGTCTAGCGCCTCGTCCACCTGAACTAAACTGGGAGCCTCTACACCGTCTGCTGGACTGGGGTAGGCCTGGGCTACAGTCCACAGGCTGCTGGCTGCCACGAAACCTAAACTTACACCTATCGTTTGTCGCCAAAGGCTCATGAGCGTTCTCCAAAAAAGAATCGGGGGTTGCCCTATCGGCACTGGGATCGGGTTCTGACTCCTAACACAGCAGGGAGAGCGCGCAGCGATTTCTCCTCAGCAAAAGGGCTAGAGCCAATCCGCAGTAACTATCACAGCAGGCTTAACCGGCAGTTAAATCAGTCAGGGGTTCAGTTTGTTAACTGGCTGATGACAATGGCTAATGGGATGCCTGCCAAGGGCACTAGGAGTTTGGTGGCCTCAAGACCACCAGCAAAGGAGCGAATTCAGGAACCAGAACTCAGGAGCCAGAATCCAGTCCATGCTTATATTCTGATTGTCTCGATGACTGTCTCGATGCGATCGCACCGTCCGAATCATTTATCCCATCACTGGGCCGCTGGTGAAATCAGGGTTTCAACTAAGCCTGTGTCGCACTGCCCGCCTAGTCCTTCCACAATGGTGCAGGTGTTAGTCACCAGCATGCCCTGGTAGGTGGCGGCGGCGGTGCCCGGTTCGCCCAGGGTATCAGCATGGAGGGGCTGGTCAGATAGCGTTACGTTGGCCTCGCGGGCGAGGACAGTCATCAGTTGGGGGTTACTAGTGGCCTCAGCAAACACAGTGGGAACACCCAGGGCTTTCACCAGATCCACCATTTCAGCAATCCGGGCGGCCGAGGGGCTGGCCTCGGTGCTGATGCTGCCCAGGGCCGACTCGATGGTAAGTCCGTAGGCGTCGCCGTAGTAGGCTAGGGCATCGTGGGTGGTGACCAGAGTGCGATGCTCAGTCGGAATGGTGGCAATTTGATCCTTGATCCATTGGTCGATTACCTCCAGCTGATCGACGATTGCCTGGGCATTGCGGTGGTAATGCAAGCCGTGGCGCTGGTCGGGCACCAGGTCAATCAGGTAACGTCGGATCACCAACACCATGCTGATGCCGTGGCGGGCGTCATGCCACACATGGGGGTCGGGCACCAGACCGCCGTCACCGTGGTCGTGGCTGTGGTCGTGGTCGTGGGCTAGTAGGGTAGGGCCGCCGACATCCTCACCAGGCGGAGAGCCGTGGCTGTGATCGTGGCCGTGATCATGACCGTGGTGGTGATGCTCGCCCATCAGCGGGTCAGGCACCGCCATCGCCCCCACCGCCACCTTGGGGGCACTGTTGGGGGTAGCCACAATCATGTCAACAATCGAGGGCTCGAAATTGTAGCCGCCGTAGAATACCAGATCAGCGTCGTCGATCGCTCGGCGGTCAGACGGTCGGGCCTGGTAGATGTGGGGGTCGTCGCCAGGCTGCATCAGGCAGATAAGATCAAGGGTATCGGTGGCGATCTGCGCCACCAGGTCGCACAGGACACTGTGGCTGGCCACCACCCGGGGGCGATCAGCTAGCCCTGGCCAGGCATTGCCCACCAGACTCAGGGTGGTGATCAACAGAACCGTTCCAACCGAGCGGGCGGCGTTGGCCATGACTATATCTCCACTAGAATGATAATGATTTTCATTCTTTTCCCTTGGAGCTTAGAATTGATCTACCGATGCTGTCAACGTTGGGGATTGCTGCGCTATGGTGCCAGGGCGCTCTAGGCCATTTTGCCACCTGTTTGCCCTGGGGCTATCGCTGGCGGGGCACGGTTTGCTGCTGCAGTTGCCTATGCCTGAATCCCACCCAGTTGCAGAGCAGCCGCTGGCGGCTGAAGCCGCCAATTCCGCTGTCACCGATATTGCTGTCGTTTCCCTGCCGACGCCACTGGAGCAACCCAGCCAACCAGAGCAGCCGCCCCCTGCGGCCCAAAGCACCCCAGAACCCCGGCAGCCAGAGCAACTCGATCTGCTTCCCGGCCATCAGCCGACATCACCGCATGTGGCTTATAAAAATAAAGAGGGCTCCACCCCGACAGTGGCGCAACCCGCCGCAGCGGCTGCGGTGACGTCACCCCCTGGCGAGTCCATCCCAACCGACAGCAACTCCGCTAAGCCAGTCCAGTTTAACCAGTTCTGGGAGGCACTCAGCGATCACCCTCTGACTGCTGTCTCCCTAACCGAGACGCTGGAACTGTTCGGCACCCCCCACCAGGCGGCACTATTTGTGGATGAGCGGGGAAAGGCGCGATCGCACCTGGAAACCTTTGTGCTGCTGCCCGATCACAGTCCCACCCAGGCCATGGACGACCTAGTGCAGCCCCAGCTGATCGCCACCGCTACCTGTGACGTAAGTGCCCTAACTGCCTCCCCCCACCAACAGGCCGGCGGCGGTGCTGTTTACGCCACCGAATGCGGCCCCCTGCGGCGGTACCTAAACCTATTGCCGCTGGGCGGTGGAGGAACGCTGGTGGTGTTGTGGGGTGAGGAGCCGTAGGGGAAGGGAAAAGGTATACGGTGCAAGGGGAACGGTATACGGTGCAAGGCAAACCGCAAACCGTAAACCGCAAACCGTAAGCCGCAAACCGTAAACCATAAACTGTAAACCGCCCCCATGCCCCTCCCATCCCCCCCCACTCCTCCACTCCCCCCTCGCCACGGGACACGTCTCCTGGGCCTATTCTTTGTCTCGGGCTTTGCGGCACTGGTGTACCAGGTGATGTGGGTGCGAGAGCTGGGGTTGCTCTTGGGCAGCACAGCCCAGGCAGCGGCTCTGGCGGTGGCGATCTTTTTTGCCGGGTTGGCCAGTGGCGGCTGGTTCTGGGGCCGAAATGCCCCGCAGATGACCTCTAGCCTGCGCGGTTTCGGCTGGCTAGAAATTGGGGTGGCCGTCACCGCCCTGGGGCATTTTGTGCTGATCGATAGCTACCACGCTCTCTATCCGCTGCTCTACGATCGCTTCGGCGATTCCCTCTGGCTAAATACGACGGCTAAGGGGGCGATCGCCGCTACGCTGCTATTTCCCCCCTCGTTTCTGATGGGCGGCACCCTCCCGTTAATGGTGCAGCACCTGGTGCGCCATCCCACCGCTCTGGGCAACGTCGGCACCCGCCTTTATGCGGTCAACACCGCTGGTTCCGCCACCGGGGCCCTCACCGCCGGGTTTGTGCTGCCCCTGGCCCTGGGCTTTCGCAACGCCTACCTGCTGGCCGTTGGACTAGATTTTGCCGTCGGCCTCACCGCCCTTCTCCTATCCTTCCGATCATCTTCCTTACCAATTCCTGCGGGGGCGGACACACTGGTCCGCCCCTACGACACACCGCCATCCCGACAATCTGTCGGGGCGGACCCACCGCCTACCTCTACGTCACATCGCTATCCCGATAATCTGCCAGGGCAGACACACCGGTCTGTCCCTACGTCACCCCATCCCCCCATCCCCCCATCCCCCCTAAGCCCTCCGGGCAGGCTGCGCCAACACCTCATCACTCCCTACCCCCTCGCTTTCGCCTCCGGCTTCGCCACCCTGGGCATCGAAATCCTCTGGACCCGGCTTTTTTCCCAGGTGTTGCAGAACTCGGCCTACACCTATGCCCTGGTGTTGTCCTGCTTTTTGCTAGCCCTGGCGGTGGGGGCAGCGGTAGCCAATCGGCTCACCCGGCTGTCTCGCCCGGCTCCGCCCATGATTTTGGCGGCCCTGCTGGGGTTGGCCAGTTTGGTCACGGTGGTCTCAGCCTGGGGGTTTTACCGGCTGACTAACGGGCTGACCTATCTAGGGCGGGGGCTGGGCTGGTGGGCCTACCTGGGCGAGGTGGCTGGGGTGGCGGTACTGGTGGTGCTGCTGCCTGCGGTGGTGTTGGGTACGGTGTTGCCCTACCTGATGCGGCTGCTGGAAGCCGACCCGCGACAGCCGGGGGAGGTGATTGGGCGACTGGTGGCGGCGGATACCCTGGGGGCGATCGCTGGCTCCCTGCTCACGGGCTTTGTGCTGCTACCCAGCTTGGGCACCTGGCGCAGCTTGATGCTGCTGGCGGCCCTCTACCCGCTAATGCTGGCGGCGCTGGCGCTGCGACGGGCGAGCTGGCCCCGGTTGGGGTTGGGGGCGCTGGCGGTCGGGACGGCGATCGCCCTGACCAGTCTCAACCTCGATGCGGTGCAGGCGGTCACCTTTGGGGTGCGCGGTAACGAACGCCTGGTAGAGATGCAGGAGGGCTCCCACGCCACGGTCACCGTGGTGGAGTCCGGCGGCGGGCGAGCGATTCGGGTCAACAGTCACTACACCCTGGGTAGCTCCCGCAACCTGCACCTAGAGCAAAACCAGACGGTGGTGCCAATGTTGACTCACCCCTATCCCCGCTCAGTGTTCTACCTGGGCATGGGCACGGGCATTACCGCCGGGGCGGCGTTACCCTTTGCCCCCACACGGGTGGTGGTGTGCGAATTGCTGCCGGAGGTGGTGGATCTGGCGGAGAAACACTTTGACCGCTGGCTCTACGGCCTGTTTGACCATCCTCGGGTCACCGTCTACGCCGAGGATGGTCGCAACTGCCTCAGCCGTAGCCGTGAAACCTATGACCTGATCATTAGCGACCTGTTCACCCCCTGGGAGCAGGGCACCGGCAACCTATACACCCTAGAGCATTACCAAATGGGGCGAGAGCGTCTAGAAGACGGCGGCCTCTACGTACAGTGGGTGCCCCTCTACCAGGTGTCAGAGCGCGAGTTTGCGATCATCGCCCGCACCATGGCGGCGGTGTTTCCCCAGGTGGTGGTGTGGCGCGGCGATCTGGGGCCAAGTCGCTCGATTGTGGCGCTGGTGGGACAAAAGCAGCCTGCACCCCTCGACCCGGCGGTGGCGGTGCGCCAGGGGCGCGCCTTGCTGGATCAATGGCCCAACGCCACCGACTTACCCGACGAATACTTTGAAACCCTGCTGTTGCGCCTTTACGCGGGCAATCTCACCGCCAGCGGCCTGTTTGCCGACGCCCCCCTCAACACCGACAACCATCCTCTGATTGAGTACCTGGCCCCCCAGACCCATCGCCAGGTGGAAGCGGGCGATCGCCGCTTTCTAGTCGGCCACGACCGGGAGCAACTCTATGCCCACCTCCGCCAGGCTACCCCACCCGAGGCCGACCCCTACCTAGCCCAGCTCACCCCGGCTCAGCTGGCCTACGTGCAGGCGGGGCACAGCTACTCCCGTTTTGCTCAGCTCAACCACGCCCGCCTGGTAGACGCAGCCGAGCCGTTTTGGCTGGACTTTGAAGCCCTTTCGCCCCCCGGCACCCGCACCGCCCTCTCCCCGGCCCGTTATTTGTTGCCATAGTAAAGGGTGAATGTTAACAGGTCTCGGGCCTGGGGTTTCGGGTTACGACCCAACACCTGCCACCTGCCACCCAATATTCCTCACCCTTATGTTAATTTGATAATGATTATCATTCTATGATTTACCCATGGTTAGCCAGCTCTCCCGTCCCTCTTCTGGCGATCGCATTGCCCCCAGCGACCCTCAGCGATTATTACGGCTGCGCCACACCTGTGCCCATGTAATGGCCATGGCCGTGCAGCGGCTGTTCCCCCAGACCCGGGTGACCATTGGCCCCTGGACAGAGACCGGCTTTTACTACGACTTTGATCGGGCTGATCCGTTTACTCCCGACGACCTCAGCCGGATTGAAGCGGAGATGCGGCAGATCATTCGCGCCAATCTGCCGATCATTCGCGAAACGGTGGAGCGCGACGAGTTACGGGCAGCAATTGTCCAGCTCCATGAGCCCTACAAGCTGGAAATTCTCGATGGCATTCCCGCCGCCGAGCCGATTACCCGCTACTACATTGGCTGCCCCGACCCGGTCTTACCCCAAGGCCCAGAATCACCCTCACTCTTTGACATCCCTGCCCCAGGAGAGCCCGCCCCCGTCGCCTGTTGGTGGGATCTGTGCGCTGGCCCTCACCTGAACACCACTGGCGAGATTCACCCCGATGCCATGGTCCTAGAAAGTGTGGCCGGGGCCTACTGGCGCGGCGATGAGACCAAACCCCAGTTGCAGCGGATCTACGGCACCGCCTGGGAAACCCCAGAGCAGTTACAGGCCTATCTGCAACAAAAGGAAGAAGCCAAACGGCGGGACCATCGCAAACTGGGGCAAGAACTCGATCTCTTCAGCATTCAAGAAGACGCCGGGGGCGGGCTGGTGTTTTGGCACCCCAAGGGAGCGCGGATGCGGCTGCTGATCGAAGACTACTGGCGCAGCGCCCATTTGGCGGCGGGCTATGAGCTGCTCTACACCCCCCACATTGCCAACCTCGACCTGTGGAAGACCTCGGGCCACTTTGAGTTCTACCGAGACAACATGTTCGACCAGATGGAAATCGAGGCCCAGCAGTACCAGCTCAGGCCGATGAACTGCCCCTTCCATGTACTGACCTACCAGCATCAGCTGCATTCCTATCGAGAGTTGCCCCTGCGCTGGGCCGAGTTGGGCACCGTCTACCGCTACGAGCGCTCGGGGGTGTTGCATGGGCTGATGCGGGTGCGGGGCTTTACCCAGGATGACGCCCATGTGTTTTGCTTGCCGGAGCAGGTGAGCGACGAAATTTTGGCGGTGCTGGATCTGACCGAGCAAATTTTGTCGGACTTTGGCTTTGCCGAGTACGAGGTCAACCTATCCACCCGCCCAGCTAAATCGGTGGGGGCCGATGCCATGTGGGAGCTGGCTACCAATGCCCTGCGACAGGCCCTCGATCGCAAGGGTTGGGCCTACGTCACCGACGAGGGGGGCGGCGCTTTTTATGGCCCCAAAATCGACATCAAAATTCGCGATGCCATTGGTCGCCTGTGGCAGTGCTCCACCATTCAGGTGGACTTTAACCTGCCGGAGCGGTTTGACCTGCAGTATGTGGCCGCAGATGGATCCCGGCAGCGGCCGATCATGATTCACCGGGCGATTTTTGGCTCCTTAGAGCGGTTCTTTGGCATTTTGGTGGAGAACTATGCCGGAGACTTTCCCCTGTGGCTGGCCCCGGTTCAGCTGCGGCTGCTGCCAGTCAGCGATGACCAGCGTGACTATGCCAATGGGGTGGCCCATACCCTGAAACAAAGCGGATTTCGGGTCGAGATCGATGCTAGTGGCGATCGCCTCGGCAAGCAAATTCGCACCGCCGAGCTGGCAAAAATTCCAGTGGTGGCGGTGGTGGGCAAGCGCGAGGTGGAACAGCAGACCCTGAGTGTACGGACCCGCCAGAGTGGGGATCTGGGAGCGTTGACAGTGGCTGAAATGCAGGGGCGGATGGAGGAGGCGATCGCTGAGAGAGGAAGGGTTTAAGGTCTACGGTTTGCGGTTCACGGTTTTTCTTTGCCCCGTATACCTTGCACCGTTCACCGTGTACCTTGCTCCACATCCCATAACCTATTACCAAACTTGCCATGGACTTATTTTCTCAACCCAAGCCCAGCCTCGATCCGGCGATTTTACAGCAGCTTAAGGCTCAGATTGCTGATCTGCTCCAATTGGATGCAGAAACCACGATTTCGATCAACCAGCTGCAATGCAAAGAGCCGGGTTGTCCGCCAGTGGAAACGGTGATCATCATCCTCACCCAGCCCACAAAGCAGTACAAAATCCACAAAGCGATCGGCGATATCACTACGGCAGATGTGATCAAAGCAGTTCAAGGGAGCTAAACCATGTCGCACCATGCCCTATTTGTTTGCACCTCCTGCGCCTTCTCAGCCACCCAGCGAGACCACCTGGGCCACCGAGGAGGATACCATCTATTCCAACAATTGCAGCAGCAGGGGCAACTGTCACCCGAATTTACCCTTGAGGCGGTGGAATGCCTCAGCGCCTGCCATCGGTTTTGTGCGATCGCCCTGGCTGCCCCTGAAAAAACCACACTGATGTTTGGTGATCTGCCGCCGTTGGAGAGCGCTGCTGCGATCGCGCAATTGGCGATCCAGTACGCGGCCAGTTCGAATGGTCTAGTACCGCGCCAATCCCGGCCTGAGCCTCTGCAAAAGGGCATTTTGGCGAGAATTCCGCCATGGCCTCGACCCTAGTCCAAGCAAAAGTAAAGGTTTTTATGGCTGACCTATTTAAGAATGATTATCATTAATAAAATGGTTGCAAGACTGGCAATTTCTTCTGCAAAGCAGGAGTTTTATTCCTAGGTAGCCCTTTGCTGCTCGCTATTTCGGTGATTGTATGTTAACCCTGACCGCTCCAGCCAATCCCTTAGCCCGCCCGCTGGTGCATACCTTCAAGCGACGGGAGATTCTTCCCCTGGAGGCCAACCTGCTCTGGCAGATTCAATCTGGGGCAGTGCGCCTGCTCACCCTCTCGGAGGACGGCACCCCCATTACCCTGGGCTTCTGGGAGAGTGGCGATTTGACCGGCCAGCCGCTGATTTGCATTCAGCCCAGCGAGATTGAGTGCTTAACTAAAGTGCAGGCGGTACCGCTCAGCCCAGATCAATGCTGGAACTTTCAGCAGGTGATGCGATCGCACCTGCACCAAATGCAAGAGCTGATTCGCTGCCGCCAGGGCCAGGTTCCCCAACGATTGCAGCAGCTATTGGGCTGGCTGGCCCTCAAATTTGGTCGCCCCGTTGAGCAGGGTCGCTTAATTCAACTGCGGCTGACCCATCAGGATATGGCCGATGCCATTGGCACCACTCGCGTCACCGTCACCCGCCTGATGCAAGAGCTAGAGCGGAACGGGCAGATTGGCTACTCCAAAAAGAACTGCGTCATTTTGCGTGGATAGTTGTCGGGTTCACGGTGTACGGTTCGCGGTCTGCGGTTCCGCCGTACACCTTGCACCTGACACCTAACACCTGACACCCTAAGAGCCCCCATGTCACACCCCGCCATCGACTACCCCGCCTTTGGCCCCGAGATCCAATGCCCTCACTGTCATCGCACCATTTCAGCTTTGTTTCTCACTGACACTTACTTGTGTCCTAGACATGGTGCTTTTGAAGTCAGCACTACTGGTGAGCTGGTTCATGGGTCATCGGGCCGCTGCTGGCATCATTGGGAGGACCATTGGTATCGGCAACACATTCACCTCGAAGGCTTGCGGCAGGATTTGGGTTGGTCACCTGACGGCCAGCACCTGGCCGTTTCGGCCCGGCAGCAGGTTTATCTCTGGGCCGTCCCCCAGTGGAAACGTCCTAAATATCAGTGGGAGTTGATGGCTACCAGTTTGCGGTTGCAATGGTCGCCCGAGGGAGCCTACTTGGCGTCGGCCAACCAGGACAACAGCGTAGGGGTGCTGACCTGGAGTAACGTCCATCGGCTGCGGCAAACCCCGACTGATCCGGCAGATTTACCGACCCTGCTCCAGAGGTTTCCGGGTAAGGTGCGTCAGCTGGCCTGGGCCGATATTCCCGATGCCGATAAGTCGCCGATATTGGCGGCTGCTACCCGTGATCTGGTGGTGATGGGGGTGCTGGTGCCTGACGAAGACTGG
>SLIY01000483.1 GCA_007135385.1 Leptolyngbyaceae cyanobacterium CSSed165cm_216 | reverse complement strand
TTTTCAAGGCGCTCGTCTACGTCCCAAAACCCTTGTTGTCCCATAGTTCCGTCGAGGTCATGTTCTCTACTGCACCATGATCTCATATTGAGACAGCCTTTGTGGATTTTTCGAGGTGCCCGTTAGACGAGCCAATACCCATTACGGTTGCAAGCTTGCCCTGGCTAATTTCGTACTTTTCTAGGACTGTCTTTAGTACTTTTCCTGCTCTTCCCATGCTTCTAATCATCTCAGAAAAAAACACTGCCGGATTTGGAAGGGAAAAGGTAGTGCTTATCAAAGATTAGGTGAGGAGCCACCTTATGTGTCGGCATTAAGTCAACGAAAATAGAGCTAAGCGTCCTCGTCGTCAAGCACATTGCCTAAGTACAATTGTACGAACTCTTCAGCAGCTTGTTTGTTTAGCACTTTAAGGGCTTTTACGATATCTAACAGGGTTTCTGCCGTGGGGTCTCTCATCTCATGCACCCAGCGATAGACACTAGTACGCTCTACCCCTAGCGACTTCGCAAGGCTGTATTGGCTAACGTCGTATTTCTCCAGAACGTGCTTAAGCACCTGACCCGCTTTACCCATAAGTCTAATGGTGTCAGAGGTTCAGCGCCTAGTAAACGTATACCTAGTAGTTGACGAATACCTAATGGACAACTATATTCATGAGTATACCTATTGGTTCACGCTCTAAGGACTATAGTCATGCCTCAAGCCTTTTTGACTGCACCCCTGCCCAATGACAGTACCCAGGCGACCATGGCTACTGAACCCACTGTCGAACCGGGAAGGGAAAAAGTGGTGCTTACGGTCAGAGGATCGGTTCACGCTACGGAGCGGGTGATCCATGAAGCCTATCGGGTTGGCTTTGCAGAGGTGCGGGAATGGAGCAAGCCTGTGCCGACAGGTAAGGTTAACGAGGTGATCAGGGTGTTAACCCGATATGTGGTTGTGGAGTGATTATGCTTGTCAGGAGGTACAAGCAAGAATTGCAAACCATTGAAAGATTATGGTTGGAGCGTTGTTTACAGTTGTTCTCGCAGCGCAATTGGGGTCATGATGCTAGCGTCAGTTGTCCAATCTTTTTCAGAATTTGCAGCACTGTGGTCAAATCGCCGTCATTCATAGGTGGGCTGGCGCACGTCTGGGTTGGTCAACATATAGGCCAGCGCCTGGGGAATGCCAAGGGAAAGGGAAAAGGTCGTGGGTTTGGCTTCTAGTACCCAGATCCAGATCTGGTTTTGCACCACCAGGGTATCAATGCGGCCCTTAAGATAGGACGTTGGTTGCCAGAGCCGCAAAATTTCAGCTAGCAAGGTTTAGAACGTTTGGGAGCGTCCTGATTTTTGTGTAAATCCCAGTTCTGGGAATGAGAAATCAAGGGTTCTAGCCTGATTGAGCACGACGTTCTGAACACTCCCGCTCTGAACACTCCCAACGTTTCGCGAAAGGCTCTATGCTCACTCTCATTCGGACCAACCGATCATCAAGCTGCCCTTGGGTCCGAGCCTGACTACTGGCCATCTCTGCCAGGATCGCCTCAATACGATCTAAACAGTCATTTCAAGGTGACCTAACAGCAACAAGCATTTGCAGCTTTTCCTAAGATTTAGGGCTCAAGAGATGACGTTTGGGGTGCTGACCCAACAGGCCAACCACTTCTTCCTGTGCAATGCACCGCTTACGATACCGGGCCTCTCGCTTCACCCAAACGGTGCGTTCCAGCCAGGGCAGAAGGTTTTGCGCCATCACCATATTGACCTGAGGCCGGGAACACACCCTACGCATAATCAAGCTTTCAGCGCTTCAACGAAGCAAAATTCAATCCTTTCAAACCACCTTGGCAGGGCTGGCAATACCCACCCTACGAAAGCTACTGCCAATCATCAGTGGAGATGACCGCACATTGACGTAATCTTGCAGCCATTTAGCTGACCTGGTTAATCGACTCGTCTGCTGGTTCAGCCTGGGGGTGAAAGTACTCATAGATTTGTCGAGCCAGTTGAGGTCCAATCCCTGGTACTTGGGCGAGTTGTTCGGTACTGGCTTCGCGAATATAGTCGATGGAGCGAAAGGCAGCTAACAGCTCTTTTTGGCGGTGTTGCCCCAGCCCTGGAATGTCAGAAAGGCGCGATCGCCGCATCCGGTCTGTGCGCTTTTTACGGTGAAAGCTAATGGCAAAGCGGTGAGCCTCGTCCCGCAGACGCCGCAGCAGTTGCACACCGGGTTGATCGGCCTCAGTATTGAGAGGATGAGATTCGCCGGGCAAGAAGATTTCTTCTCGCTTTTTGGCCAGACTGACCACCCTCAGCTCTTGCAGTAGATTGAGGTCTTTTAGCACCTCAACGACCGCCGACAGTTGTCCCTTGCCCCCATCGATCATCACCAGATCGGGCCAATCGGGGTTACCGACTCTGGGTTGGTCAGGGTTAGCGGCATAGCGGCGAAAGCGGCGGCGAATCACCTCAGCCATGCTGGCAAAGTCGTCGGAGTGCCCCGCCTTAACCTCAGGATTTTTGATTTTGTAGTGGCGGTAGTGTTGCTTGGCGGGCATGCCATCCACAAACACTACCTGGGAGGCCACAGCATCTGAGCCTTGAATGTGAGAAATGTCATAGCCTTCGATGCGCTTGGGTAGGTCCGGTAGATCAAGGGCGATCGCCAGATCCTGTAGCGCCTGGGTATTGCGATCGGCCACCGCTTGAGTGCGCACTAATTCGTACTGGGCATTGCGCTCGACCATGTCGATTAGATCGGCCTTAGTCTGGCGTTGGGGAATTTCCACTGACACTTTGCGTCCCCGCCGTTGGCTCAGGTATTCCGCCAGGATGTCCCCGTCTGGCAGAGAGTGCTGTGCCAAAATTACCGAAGGAATTTCCACTGCGTCAACGGTTTGATAGTGGTCTTCCAAAACTCGCTGTAAAATTGCCCCCGGTGAGCCCGACTCAGCATCGGCCACAAAGCCCAGGCGACCCACCAACCGGCCTGCCCGCACCTGAAAGATTTGTACGCAGGCATGTTTGGCGTCCGCAGCCAGGGCGATCGCGTCTCGCGAGACCGTATCATCGGGCAAGGCTACCTTCTGGTCAGCGCAGAGGCGTTCTAACCCCCGAATCTGGTCTCGCAGGCGGGCCGCCTGTTCAAACTTCATCTCTGCTGCCGCCTTTTCCATGTGCTGGGTCAAAATATCGACCAACTCAGTGGTGCGGCCCTGAAACACCATCACCACCCGTTGCAGGGTCTTGTGGTAGTCCTCCGGGGAAATCAACTGTTGACATACCCCTGGGCAACGGCCAATGTCGTAGTTCAGACAGGGACGGTCTTTATGGACCGGCTGAGGCCGTTGCCGCAGAGGGAAAATTCGTTTAACCAGGCTCAGAGTACTGCGTAATAACCCGACATCAACGTAGGGACCGTAGTAGCGGTCTTTGAGGCTTTTGCGTCGCTTTCGAGTAATAAAAATGCGGGGATAATCTTCGGACCAGGTGACGCAGAGATAAGGATACTTTTTGTCGTCTTTGAGTAGGACATTAAAGTGCGGCTGGTACTGCTTAATCAGATTGGCCTCTAGGGCCAGCGCCTCCGCTTCGGTATCGGTGACAATAAACTCAATATCCACCACCTGCATCACCATCATAGCAATGCGAGGCATGTGACCATGAAAGTCCCGGAAGTAGGAGCGCACCCGGGTACGCAGGCACTTTGATTTACCAATATATAGGGTTTGATCCCGGACATCCTTCATAAAGTAGACCCCAGGCTCCTTGGGGATCTCCTTGAGACGAGCATCTAGACGCTCAGAATCGTTCACTAAGGTGGACTGAACCGTAGAACTCACTAGGCAATGACAACCGTTAAACCACTGTACTTACTAGGATACTGGGAAACCCCCTGACCGTGATCGTGAGGATGTGTTCTCCTGGCGCTCAATTCTGGCTCCTGGCCTAGTCAGGATTTCCCGGCTTAAATATCACGCCCCTAGAGCGATACCCTGCTGCCCTTGGCTAATCGGTACTTACACGGACTCGATCCCACCGCTAACGACTCAATGACAAAATGGATTCAGCCATAACGACTAACTTTTGCCAGAAAATCTAGACTTTTAGCCCTATTCCAGGCAAACGTCTTCAGTTAAAGTGTAGTAATTGTCACATCGTTCCTGAATATTCGTTACAGGGGATTTATTGTTATGGATTGGCAAGAGTTTGAGATGAGCTACCGAGAACAAACACGGGATATTTTGAACCGTTTGCAGTCAACCATGTTGGTGTCTTCCCAGTTGGAAGCCGCCCTAGCGGAGATTCACGAGTCGGTACAAAGCTTAACCCGTGAGGTGGAAACGCTTTTAGCCGAGCAACGACCAGATTCTAACTCGGAGACTGGTGCATAGGGAGGAGCCCTGCACTCAGCGTTTCGCAGTTGGGCAGAACCACCCCTACAGGAATTGAGCCAGCTTTTGAATGGCAGCTTCTAGACTCTCAGGGGGATGCACTAGGGCAATGCGCACGTAGCCCTCACCAGTTTTGCCAAAGCCAATCCCAGGGGCTAGGGCCACCCCAGTTGCTTTCACCAGTTGGGTGCAAAACGCCATGGAGTTCTGAGCCCAGGACTCTGGGAGTTTTGCCCAGATGTACATCGTGGCCTGGGGTTGGTCCACCGTCCAACCAATCTGGTTAAGCGCCCGTACAGCCACGTCCCGCCGTTGGCGGAAGGTGTGAATCATCTGCTGTACGGTGTCTTGGGGACCGGTCAAAGCGGCGATCGCCCCTTTCTGAATACCGGGGTATTGGTTAAAATCCACATTGGCTTTAACTTGGCGTAGGGCGGCAATCAACTGGGCGTTGCCAATGGCATAGCCGATGCGAAACCCGCCCATGTTGTAAGACTTAGACATGGAGAAAAATTCAATTGAGCAGGTTTTTTGGCCGTCAGCCTGCAGCACCGACACGGCCGGTTGGCCAGTAAAGGTCAGGTCGGCGTAGGGAAAGTCGTGAGCCAACACCAGGTTATGGTGCTGACAAAAGGCCACCGCCTCCTGCCAGAAGCCCAGGGGGGCCATGGCAGCAGTGGGATTATGGGGATAGCTCAGGACCATCAAGCGCGCCTGCTCTAAAACGGTCAGGGGAATATCCTCAAAGTTGGGTAAAAATCCATGTTCAGCCCTGAGGGCCATGGGATAAATTTGGCCATTAGCCAGGTAAACGCCACCGGCATGGGACGGGTAGCCTGGGTCCATCAGCAGGGCAAAGTCACCGGGGTTGAGCACCGCTAAGGGAAAGTGGGCTGTACCTTCCTGGGAGCCAATCAGCAACAGCACCTCGGTTTCGGCATCCACCGGCACACCGAATTTACGGGTATACCAGGCAGCGGCCGCTTGGCGAAAAGCCTGGGTGCCCGAAAATAGACAGTAGCCGTGGGTACTGGGATCAGGCAGGGCGGCGGCGATCGCCTCCAGCACATGGGGCGGTGTCGGTAAGTCTGAAGAGCCTAGAGACAAATCGACAATAGTCTGTCCTGCGGCCCGGGCGGTGGCCTTAGCCCGATCCATCTCGGCAAAGACGTTACCCTGTAGCGGATGCAGTCGTTGGGCAAGTTGCATAGTGTTTTAGCTTAATCCAACTGATCAATTTGGGCCCTGAGTTCTTCTAATTCAGCATCCACGTCGGCCTCTTTGGGGGATGACTGAGCAGTTTCGCTGCCGGGCAGCTGCCCTTGATCGACGCTGCCCCCGGCCAGCTGGGCCTTCATAGCCGCTAATTCTAAGTCCACATCGCCGCCGGCTTCGAGGGCGGTAAACTGGCTTTCCAGGTCAGATCCAGCCAACTCTGCGGCCGCTTGGGAGGTGGCCTCCATTTGCATCACTTTTTCTTCCATGCGCTCAAACGCAGCCATCGCACTGCCGGTATTCATGCGACTGGTAGTGCTTTGTAGCTGCTCGTTCGCCTTGGCGGCGCTGGCCCGGGCTTTGAGCATATCTTTCTTGGTCTTAGCTTCCGAGAGCTTGCTTTCAAGGCCAATTAAGTTGCGCTTAAGCTGCTCCACCGTAACACTCTGGGTGTCAAGCTGAGCTTTTAGGGCGACGGCCGTTTCCGCTTGAGTTTTTTTGCGGCTCAGGGCCTGACGGGCTAGGTCTTCATCGCCCTTTTGCAAGGCTAACTGAGCTCGCTGCTGCCAGGTGTTAGCATCATTGTGAGCCTTATCATATTGCTGCTGAACCCGCTTCTGGCTGGCGATCGCGCCTGCAACAGCCTGACGCATTTGCACCAGATCCTCTTGCATATCGATGATGGCCTGGTCCAGGATTTTTTCTGGATTCTCCGCCGAACTCACCGCGGCATTTAGGTTAGAGCGAATCACTCGGCTGACGCGATCAAATAACCCCATAATTATGCTGCTTCCTTAATCTGGTGTGGCCATGGTCTTTTCCTAGTTTACAAAAACTCTGGTCGATCGACCGATCAGAACAGCCCAACTCAAGTTCATTTCCTGGTTTTAGGACGGCACAAGGCCAGTTGGGTAGAGGCCGTCGCTAACATAGGGTAAGATGCAGCAATTAACCACCGCGCCCAGTTTGTCTGGATCTTAGCCCAAGGAGAAGCACCTCAGGCCACAGCCGATCAGGTCCTCAATAGCCTAGAGTGCCAGTAGATAAGTAGGTGGACAAAAATAAAGGGTTCAACGTTGCTGGTTTCGACTCCGCTCAACCAGCGACCAGACCTGAACGGAGTCGAAGGCCGTATCAAGGATCAGTCAGTCATTGTGTCCATACTTATCGGCCTCGGGGTAGGGGTGCTGATTAGTCGCACCATGGGGAGAGGTAGATTAGGGGCAAGCCGCCACACTAATCGTATAGACGTTGCCGTTAACGCCTCCTACCCGGACGTTGACCATCGATGGCTGTCGTCCAGTAGGGGACTGAAACGGAATTGAGAAGGTGACCCCGGCTTGCACATCTGCACGGGTGCTAAAGGCTGGTTCTGAGGCCCCTGTGGGCAACCGCAAATGAACCGACATTTCGTAGGTGGCGGTATTTTCGGGGGTAATGATGGCCACGAAATACCGAAAGGGTTGGTTGCTAGGCACTAGGAAATCCGTATTCCAGTTGTTGTGGCCCAACACCCGATTTTCAATCCGTTTACGGACCTCAGTGTCCCCAGTGGTGATTTCCTGCAGCGCTACACAGGCAGATTCTGCGGTAGCTTGCGCCACTGTAGAAGGGGATGGGGAAGGCTTGGAGGCCGCGATGACCAACCCTGGCGACAGGGAGAAGCCAAGGCCAAGGCTGATGCCTAAAGCCCCAATCTTGAGCAAATTCATGATAGCGGTCCTTAAACTAAGGCAAACGAAAGATTCAATCTAAAAGTTGGTGAGGGGCATGACAGCTAGGGGCATGACTCATACCTGAATGTCTCCCAATGGACGGCGAACACTCAGGCATGGTTTTGACCATGGTTAGGCCCACGGCGATCGCCGTGGGCCTAACCATGCCGCCCAATTGGACCGATGGGCTGAAGCGCTCAGGCGCAACGTCAGAAATCAGGCCACTAACCGTTATTTCAGCGTTCTAGATTTCAGCGCCAAAGTCTTCCCGCAGTTTGGCTTCTTGCTCAGTGGAGAGGTTGGATTGAATCAACTCACCTTTTTCTGCATCAGAAAAGGCTGCGCTAACTTTATCCACCGTGACCTGGCCGGTCAGCAGAAACAGAGCCGAGGTGCCTTCGGTGACTTTATCCCGCAGTTCTTTGATGAAGTCGTCGTTAATACCATAATCAGTAAATTTGCCGGATAAGGCCCCCGCTGTGGCACCGACAATCATGCCGAATAGCGGTACCAAGAAAATCAAGCCAAACAGCATCCCCCAAAAGGCACCCCCTAAGGCCCCAACGCCCACTGTGCTCACCGCTTGATAGGTTTTAGGTTTTTTCCGCCCTGCGGGCCAAGTGACAACGGCGGCGTCTAGCACCTGAATCAACTCTTGCTTAGTCAGACCTTGCAACTTTTCCAGGGCATGTTCAGCCCCATCGGCGGTATCAAATTTCCAAACAGTTAATGTCGACATACGGTTCTCCGAAAAGGTAGCCAAGCAATGGCAAAACTAGCATAGGGCAAGGATGTAAGAAAGTCATAGGACCATGGGCTCATACCGATGAATAATGTCTCTCCAGGCCGCCACATCTGGTGAATTTAGCCTATCATCAGGACCAATAACCGCTACCCCTAGGCCTATGCCCTCTGACTATCAACCCTCTTTGTTATCTGATGCTGATCAACGGGCGGCCGATGTGTCGTGGGCCTATAACCGCTCATCGGCCTCGGCTCTTCCCATCTCGGAGTTGACTACCTGGAAACAGCGGGTGGCCCAGTATCAGCACCAGGTGCGATCAACCCCTCAGGCCCAACAAGGGGCGTTGTTTGCTATGGCCTCAGATCCAGCCCCCGTGGAAACCATCGATCCATTTACCTTGACCCCGCAAAATGCGGCGTTTTGGCGAGGGCAGTTCGACGAAGCGGGGGGGCCAGCTCTCTATTTTGTGGTTGATTACGACGCGGCTGTACTGCTGTACGTGGGAGAAACGATTAAGGCGAATCAGCGGTGGAAAGGGGTGCATGACTGTAAGCGCTACATTCTCAGCTATATTGAGGCCCATCGTAGTCACCAACTGCCGGTGGCCGTGAATATTGGGTTTTGGCCCCATGCCGCCGCCGATCGTCAGGCCAGGCAACGGCTAGAACTAGCCCTGATTCGACACTGGCGATCGCCCTTTAATAAGGAAAATTGGACCCTGTGGAATACCCCGTTTGTGCAAGCGAAGTAGAGATGGGTGGCTTGTTTATGACTTTTTAAGTTTTCTCATTTTACCCGGTGTCCTTAGTTAGGCTAGAAAATGATCCCCCTTCGGGCAGGTGCTGCCGTGAGCATTACGAACGATCTGTTTCACCGGGCCAATGACCTGTGTCGTCGCCGTGCCTACGAACAATGGCACCGTGGTCAGAGTAAGCAGCAAATTCTGCGATCGCAAGTTGGCTTTAAAGATCCCACCTCAAGTCGCCCTAAACCTTGCCAGGGGTGTGATAACTACCACGGCATCGCCTATGGCCAGAGCAAAGCCAAACGGCAAATTTTAGTATGTGCCATCCACCCTTACGGCTGGGCAGACTCCGTCCCTTGCCCTGACTGGACGGATCATCAACCCTAGAGCAAGACTTAAGACTTGTTAAGCAGAATCCAGTGGCTTTTTGCCGTTGGGAACCTTGGGTAAGGTGACTTCTGGAAAACTTGCTACCGAATGGTGGGCATTGCTCACCCTACAAAAGCTACGATCGCTGGCTTAACGTGGGGATCTGCTTGCTCGGAAAGTCGCCTAAGCAGTGGTAAGTACTGCATTGATAGAGTTGCCCCTAGGCCAATTGCACCCAAGGAAAGACGCCATGAACAATACATTAATGGACGCGATTAAAGCAGCCGATGGACGTTATCTAAACGATATTGAATTGCACCCCTTTGATGAGTTAGCTGCAGCCTTTCAGACTCGGGTAGCAACCTACACTTCTGTCAAAGAGCAGAACAAAACCCTAGTACTCAATGCCCTCCGTCGCCTGATTCAAACCCCCCACCGCCAAGTTGTACAGGAGCATGGCCCCCAATGTCAGCGGGATATGACGTTTACCCTGGAATATATTGCCAAAGGGGTGCTGCTTAACGATCAAGATGGATTTATGGAAGAGTATTTAGTTTGGATGCAGAACATCCTCCGGGCCTTTCACCGTCAAGAAGCTTGTGTCGTGGCCTATCGAATGTTGAAAGAGGAAGTGCGTAGCGCCATCCCTGGGGATCAGGCGAATTTGGTGGGCCTTTATTTAGATAAGTTAATCGAGGCTTTGGATACCGGCATCTAACCCCTTCCCACTTAGCATTCTTCAAAGGTGAAACTGATCTGAAACAGTACTCAATTAAGCTTGGCGGGCGACTTCTTTCACCCTTAATAGGGTGACGTTCTGTAACTCTCTGTCAAAAACTTAATCTAAAAAACACTTTAGACCTAGCTCATTTTGATGGGCTAGGTCTAAAGTGTAGAAGTGGCAGGGCCATTTCATTCTCAAGGGAGCCTAAAGATGCTAGATTTCAGGCTAGTTTCAATGGTTCTAGCGTTTATGCGTCTACCTCCGACCCCAACCCCTGCTGTTATCGACTCACGGTCTG
>SLIY01000472.1 GCA_007135385.1 Leptolyngbyaceae cyanobacterium CSSed165cm_216 | reverse complement strand
GACTCGAACTTGCGACCGGCTGATTACAAATCAGCTGCTCTACCAACTGAGCTACACCAGCAAAAGCATACTCAGTATAGCAACGTTCTTGCCTTACTTCACAGGGTTTAAGACGCCCCAGACGAGGATTCCACCTCCTCTGGAGTCTCCATTTCAGAGGCCGTAGCCAGCGGGGTCGCCACCGACTCATCCTGATCAAAGACAACCCGCAGCAGCGGTGGTGCCAGAAACGTGGTGAAGATCACCATCACAATAATGGCTGCATCCAGGGATTCACTCAGCACACCACTGGCCGCGCCTACTCCAGCGAACACCAGCCCGACTTCGCCCCGAGGAATCATCCCCACCCCTACCGCTAAGCGGTTGGTACCCGGTTGACCAAATATGGCGAATCCAGCAATCACCTTACCAATAATGGCCACCACCACCAAAAAGGAGGCAATCACCAACCCAGCCCGATTGGCTGGCTCTAAGGGATTCAGCACGCTCAAATCGGTGCGGGCACCGACGGTAATGAAGAAAACTGGCACGAGGATATCTGCGATCGGGCTGATTTGCGCTTCGATTTCCTTATGTTTCGAGGTTTCGGCCAGGATCAAACCAGCCGCAAAGGCCCCTAAGATGGCCTCTAGTTGAATGGCGGCCGCGATGTAGGCCAGTAAAAAGGCAAAAATCAGGGCGCTGATGATCACCTGCCCTCGAGTCTGCATACGATCGACAATAGCCACAAAGTAGGGGCTGAGCAGTCGACCAATAAAAATGGACCCGACTAAAAAGGCGGCAGCCCCGGCTACTAAATACGCCACATTGAGAATTTCAATTTCACCGGTTTTAGCCAGGCTAGCCACGACCGCTAGCACAATAATGCCCAGCACATCATCGAGGACGGCGGCCCCAATAATAATTTGGCCTTCTTTAGAGCTGAGCTTTTGCATTTCAGCCAGCACCTTAGCCGTAATCCCGATACTGGTGGCAGTTAGGGCGGCCCCAGCAAAGACTGCTGGGATTGTGCCGATTCCAAACAGGGCAATCAGACCAATGGTGCCAGCGGCAAAGGGGGCAACGACTCCAACAATGGCGACAACTGCCGCCTGGGGACCCACCCGAATCAGCTCTTTCAAGTCAGATTCCAAGCCAATCTCGAACAGCAGGATGATCACCCCTAGCTCCGCGAGGACAGAAATTACCTCGCTTTCCCCTTGAAACACTCGCAGCAACGCCTCGGGACTGAGGCCGGTGGTCATATCCACCAACTGCATCAGCACCGATTGAACTTCGCCCCCACCTTCAGGAAAGACAATCAAATGTAAGGCGGATACCCCGACCACAACGCCGCCAATCAGTTCACCTAGCACAGCCGGTAAATTAATCCGAGCACACAGCTCGCCGCCAATTTTGGCTGCCAGGTAAATCACAATCAGGCTGAGCAATACGCTGGCTAATATCACCGGCTCAACTTCAGCTTCGGAAATCTCGGCTAGCCAGGGCGAGGTATTCACCCCCCCCTGAGGCAAAACCATCGGGCTGCTGCCGATCAAGGCATTTATCCAGTCAACCATGCCAACCGCTACAACTCATCCTATACAATCTACATGAGATTACTCCCTCTGTAGAGTTCAAGGTGATCGGTTAAAGGGATCGTTATACCCAGGGCTAAGTGGGCTACAAAAACATCCGATGGGTTAAGGATGGCATTTGGCGTCTGACCTGGGCTAGGCGATTGGGGTTAATTTCGGCGATCGCGACGCCTTTTTCCACCCCGGCATCGGCTAGCACCATGCCCCAAGGATCAATAATCATGGCATGACCGTGGGACTGCCGCCGGGCATTATGAAAGCCGGTTTGGGCTGGGGCAATCACATAGCAGGTATTTTCGATGGCGCGGGCTTGTAACAGCACCTGCCAGTGATCTTTACCCGTAAATTCGGTAAAGGCAGCGGGTACCACCAACACCTCCGCCCCCTGCTGAGATAGATGGCGATAGAGTTCCGGAAAGCGCACATCGTAGCACACCGACAGGCCCAACATGCCAAAGTGTTTTGAGGGGAATACATCCGGCAGCAGATGCCCAGAAATAACTGTGCCAGATTCCTGGTAAGTATTGCCGTCGGGCAAGTTGACATCAAATAAGTGGACTTTCTCGTAGCGCAATAGCTCCTGGCCATCGGGGGAGATCAGCAGGGCGGTGTTAAATACCTTGCCTTCTTTGGCAGGCACTGGATACCCGCCCCCGATCACCGTCACCTGGTAACGCTGGGCCATGGTTTTGAGGAATGCCTCACTGGCTTGGTAGATGGTTTTCGCCTGGGCGATTTTGGCCTCTTCATCGCCTAAAAATGAGAAGTTCTCGGGTAGCGTCACGAGTTCGGCTCCCTGGCGCACGGCCAGATCAATCAGCTCTTCCGCTTGGGCCAAATTTTGGTCAAGGTTTGGCACGCTGGTCATTTGTAAGGCGGCTGCCCGATAGGCTCTCATAGATCAATCAACTGGAAGAATAGATTAACAAGCTCTACACCCAGGCCAGCCTAACCAGCGGTTCTAGCTAACCTGGGTGTAGACTCTCAATTTTATGCGCTTAAGGGATCTTGTTGTTAGTAACCCTTCCTGACCCCAGCAATTCTCAGTATGGCTTTGCTCCCTTAGCTCATCCGCTCAGGCTGAGCTTGTCGAAGCCTAAGCCTGTCGAAGCCTGAGCGGACTCTGGATCTAAATCGAGGGTAAGTAACCAGGACTCGGTATAACCCCTCAAGCCTGGCAGCTGACATCCGCCGTCGGGCGTCCTATGGCTACCCGTCCACCTTAATTCGGCATCTCTACGGAAATCAGGACTGTTTTTGTGCGGGGTTCAGTGCTGAAGGTCACCTGTTGGCCTCCAGGGGTGGCGATCGCGGTGGGTTGAGGGGCATCCCCTAAAGCCTGAAGCCGATCGGCCAGCCCTCTCGTCCCTGGGACTTGTCCAGGCATAATCACGGTCAAGAAATGATCGGTATAGACCACGCCTGCCATCGATACCCCTGACTCGGTCAGGGCCTGAGGTAAGGCCAACGTCGCCCGAGTCAGGGTATCGGCCGGTCCGATCAATTCTAGGGATGCCAAACCGTCTGAGGATTGCCCGACCACCACCTGGTGCGGGCCTTGGGGCCGGGCTGAGGCAAAGGCAAACACCATCGGGCCATCGGTAAATAAGTGTTGCACCGCCTCACGATTGAGAGTCGCCGCCGTAGGTGCCGCTGGCGCTTCTGCTTTGCGAGCTTCTGCCGCCTCGAAGTTGGCCAGGTATTCCTGCATCTTCTCCTGGGCTTTCGGGTAGTCCTCCGCCTCAGGTGGAACCGCCTTGAGGTGGACCACCGCAGCCAACCATAGGTTTCCCACCTGTTGCCAGTCCTCAGCAGTGTGGGCTGTTTGAGCAGCTACCGCGGCCTGCCAACCCAGGTCCATCGCTTGTTGCCAGGGATCTGTGGCTCCTGGCCCAGCCACGTCTACCCCTGAGGATACCTCAGAGCCAAGCTGGGGCTGGCGTAAATGGGCGATCGCCACCAAACTCAGAGCCACCAACCCTACCCCGCCAATGCTCCACAGCAAGGGAGATGTTTTAAAATGATGCACCGGCCCGGCCTCCACCGATCACAGCATGATTGCTATATTTTTCAGCGGCGCTGGGGCTGAACCGGGAATTTTTTGACCGGGTTTTGGGGCACCGGGGGAAGGTTCAGGGTGCGCCTCTGGCCAACCCTGAACCCCCTAATCCCGCCTACATCAAACAGGACAAGCTGTAGGGTGGGCACTGCCCACCAGCCTTAATTCAGTGACAGTCCCCCCCTAGCTCCGCCTACATCAAGCAGGTCAAGTCTCCGGTTTTTTGGCTAAACAGCAAGTTCTCCCGATAGTCCACTGGGCAATCAATCACCGCCGGTACATTGTCCTCCAGGGCCGTTTTCAGGGTAGGAATAAAGTCTTCCGTCGATTCGATACGATATCCCTTCAGCCCCATGGCTTCGGCCAACTTCACAAAGTCGGGATTGCTGAAATGGATGTAGGTGGATTCGCCATATTGGTTGATTTGCTTCCACTCAATCAATCCGTAGCCGCCGTCATTAAAGATGATCGTGACGAAGGGAGTACCAACCCGCAGGGCCGTCTCTAGCTCTTGGCAATTCATCATAAAGCCGCCATCGCCAGTCACCGCCACCACCTTGCGGCTGGGGTGTACTAGTTTGGCCGCCAAGGCCCCTGGCAACGCAATCCCCATGGCCGCAAACCCGTTGGAAATCAGGCAGGTATTGGGGCGCAGACAATGGTAATTGCGGGCCATCCACATTTTGTGGGCCCCCACATCTGAAATCACGATATCTTCTGGGCCGAGCACCTGACGCAGGTCATAGATCAGCTTTTGGGGCTTAATTGGAAAGCCATAGTCGGCAGCATACTGATCATAATCAGCCCGAATGTCATCCCGCACCTTGGTAATGGTGGATTGGGGCCGCCCTGAGCGTTTTACCCGCTTCAGAATTTCCTCTAGGGCGTCAGAAATATCGCCAATCACCTCCACCTTGGGAATGTAGCTGCTGTCGATTTCAGCGTGGGTCAGGTTGATATGGAGGATGGGCAGGTTGCCATCGGGGTTCCAGCGTTTGGGGGAATATTCCACCAGGTCGTACCCTACCGCAATGATTAAATCCGCTTGCTCCATGGCGCAGCTAATGTAGTCCCGCTGCTGCAAGCCCAGGGTCCATAGGGCCAGGGGGTGGGTATAGGGAATTACCCCTTTGCCCATAAAGGTGTTGGCCACTGGAATGTCGAGTTTGGTGGCAAATTCGGTTAAGGCTTCGCTGGCTCTCGCCCGAATCGCCCCATTGCCCACCAAGATCATCGGGTTACTGGCTTGGGAAATGGCCACCGCCGCCTGCTGAATGCTCTGCATTGAGGCGTAGGTCTTTTCTTGGCTGTCTTTGCGGAGGTAGGCGCCCTGCACCTCCATTTCGGCAATGTTTTCCGGGAGGTCAATATGTACGGCTCCTGGCTTTTCGGACTGGGCCAGCTTAAAGGCTTTGCGCACAATTTCTGGGGTGTTACTGGGGCGCACAATCTGGGCGTTCCATTTGGTGACAGGGGAGAACATCGACACCAAATCCAGGTACTGGTGGGATTCGATATGCATGCGATCGGTACCCACCTGACCGGTAATCGCCACCAGGGGAGCGCGATCGAGGGTGGCATCGGCCACGCCAGTCATTAAATTGGTGGCCCCTGGCCCTAGGGTGGACAGGCAGACCCCCGCCTTGCCCGTCAGCCGACCATAGACATCGGCCATAAAGGCGGCCCCCTGCTCGTGGCGGGTGGTAATAAATTGGATGGAAGAACGTTTTAGGGCCTGTAACAGTTGTAGGTTTTCTTCTCCGGGTAAACCAAAGATGTATTCAACCCCTTCGTTTTCCAGGCACTGGACAAGCAATTCAGCGGTATTCATGGCAATAGGGTGCAGGTGTGATTTAGGTAACGTGGACAGATGGGCAACCGGGATGGACTCAGAGAACGGGACAGGGCTATTTAACCCAGACGGTTTTAATATTGACGAATTCATGCATGCCCTGAATTCCCAACTCCCTACCATAGCCAGAACGCTTGATGCCGCCAAAGGGTAGGCGAGGATCCGACTTGACCAGGCCATTAATAAACACGGCACCAGCTTCCAGTTCGGTAATCATGCGGTCTTGCTCGGCGGGGTCTTGGCTCCAGCCGCTGGCCCCCAACCCCAGGGGAGTGCTGTTAGCCACCTGGATGGCGTGATCCAGGCTGGGGACTCGAAACACTAGGGCCACAGGGCCAAAGAACTCGTCTTGCTCGGCCGGGGTGCCGGGGGGAATTTGGGTCAAGATGGTGGGTGGAAACCAGTTGCCCTGACGCAGCTCAGCTGGCAACTGGGCCTTCAGGGCGGCCACATCACCACCAATTAGGGCGGTGGCACCTTGGGCGAGGCAGGCGTTGACTTGGCCTTCCAGCTCAGTACAGATGCTGGGAGTAGCTAAGGGGCCAACGGTGGCCCCGTCTTGCAGCGGGTCACCGACCACCAGGGCCGCAAATTGATCTCGCAGTCCTGCCTCAAACCGGTCAGCAATCGATTCGTGCACAATAAACCGCTTGGCGGCAATGCAGGATTGGCCGTTGTTCAGCATCCGGGCGGTAGCCGCTGTAGCGATCGCGGCCTCTAGATCGGCACTGGGCATGACCACAAACGGATCGGTACCCCCCAGTTCTAACACGGTCTTTTTAATTTGCCGACCACAGGCGGCGGCTAAACTGGCTCCGGCAGGCTCGCTGCCAGTCAGGGTGGCGGCTTTAATTCGGTCATCCGCCACCAGGTCTGCAATCCGGTTGGCCCCAATCAGTAAGGTTTGAAAGGCTCCCTGGGGCAGGCCCGCTTTGTGAAAAATATCTTCGATCGCCAGGGCGCACTGGGGTACATTCGAGGCATGCTTCAGCAGCCCCACATTGCCAGCCATCAGGGCCGGGGCCGCAAACCGAAACACCTGCCAAAAGGGAAAATTCCAAGGCATCACCGCCAAAATTACCCCTAGGGGTTGGTAACGCACGAAGCTGCGGCTGGCGTCGGTCGTAGCGGGTACATCAGCCAAAAACTCGGCCCCATGATCGGCATAGAAGCGGCAAACCATGGCACTCTTTTCCACCTCGGCGATCGCCCCGGCTAGAGGTTTCCCCATTTCCAGGGTCATCAGCTGGGCATAGGCCTGCTTATTTTGCGCCAACACATCAGCGGCTTGCCGTAGCCAATCGGCTCGCTGGGCAAAACTGGTCCAACGATAATCCCCAAAGGTGGCGGTGGCCTGGGCTAGCTTTTGCTCCAGGGCTGCCTCTGTCAGTGCTTCAAACTCCTGTAGTGTTAGCCCTGTGGCCGGATTAATACTCGCAATTCCCATAATTTGACCTCCTATTCAGCCGGTTGAGGTCATCTGCCGTGGGACTCAATTGTTCCGGAACAAACCATGGTGACACTGATGACCAGCGCAATACCTAGGTGCCAAATCCTAGGTAATAAACTGGCTACCAAGGGGCACGCCGGTATCCTCCGGCTGCATCGGAACAAATTCGTCTTTGGCCGTCAACCCCTAAACTGTCACGTTTAAACTGTCACGTTCTATCGCTATCTACAACTGTGCCTTGCAGCACAAAATCCCCTAGTCCATCGTATACTTCCTGCACAAAAGGTAGTGTTACGTAACGATGACTCAAACCCATCGGTTTAGTCTGAAATTCCCCCTATTGGGGCCATGGGTATGGGTCTCAATCACGCCCAACACAAGCCCTTGAGCCCTAGGTTAGGGATCTGGGACAGCCGATAAATTTAAGATTTTCTGGGTTCCCTGGCCCAGCTTATGGCCCCCAAGGGCAAGCGCTATTCAACAGAGCTGTCGCCTCCTGGCTGCTGAGAGGCGTTGAAAACCAGTAGCCTTGCCCGCGATCGCAGCCAACCGCCAACAGCATCTCGATCTGGGCCTGGGTTTCAATCCCTTCCGCTACCAGATCCATGCCTAGCTTATGGCCCAGGCTGACAATGGTGTTCACAATTTCACGATCATCGCCATGGTTGTCCATGCGTCCCACAAAGGACTGATCAATTTTTAACGTATCGGTAGGAAACCGGTGGAGATAGCTCAGGGATGAATAGCCCGTGCCAAAGTCATCAATCGCTAACTTTAACCCCAAATCTTTGAGCTGATGCATCAGTTGTTGCGCCTCGTCCACATCTCCCATAATCATGCTTTCGGTAATTTCTAGTTGAATTTGGTGTCCTGGGACCCCCAATTGCTCTAGACACTGGGCAAACTGTTCAACCAAATCCACCTGGTGAAACTGCCGCCGGGAGAGATTAATGCTCATTTTCAGATCGCGTCCTGGAAACTGTTGCTGCCACTGCTGTAATTGATGACAGGCCTCACGAAAGATCCACTGGCCCAAGCTGATAATTAAGCCAGTTTCTTCGGTCACTTGAATGAACTGCCCCGGCGATACAAACCCCTCCCCCGGTCGATACCACCGCACTAGTGCTTCAAAGCCCGTGATTTGCTTGGTTTGCAAACACACAATGGGTTGGTAATGCAGCAAAAATTCTTGGTGTTCAAAGGCGCTGAGTAGATGGCTTTCTAGATCAAGGCGGCGGATCGCCTCCTGGTGCATGGCTGTAGAAAAAATTTCGTAGCGATAGTCTTCCTGTAATGCCTTGGCCCGATACATGGCTGTGTGGGCGTCCCGCAGCAGGTCCCCTGCCTTAGGGGGCTGGTCCCGGTGGGCTATCGCTACCCCCATACTGCTAGTAATTGATAACGGCCGTTGGGTAATCAACACCGGCTTGGAGAGCGCTGCCTGTAGACGATTCAGCGCCCGGTCGACTGTTTTGGCGTCATGGACCGGCAGCAGAAAGGCAAACTCGTCGCCCCCTACCCGGGAGATATGGGCGGATTCTGGCAAATGCTGACGCAACCGCTGGGCCATCGTCCGCAGCACCCGATCGCCCACCGAATGGCCAAAGGATTGATTGATCAGCTTAAACCGATCCACATCCATAAACACCACCGTGACTGGAATCTGCCAGTCCGAGTCAGCCTGTTGCTGGAGGGTACGCTGTACATGGAGCAGGAACACGTCTCGCCCTGGTAATAGGGTCAGTTGATCGTAGCTGCTGCGGTACAGGGCCTTTTGGGCCACCACTAACCCCAAGGCCAGCAAAAACCCTGCCATCGGTTCAATCACTGGAATCCAGAGCAGTTGAGCCAGGGCCAAGCCAGCCAATCCCCAGAGAGCGGCTACAGCCACTCCCCCGACCATCAGCAGATTGGTAGGACGACGAATTCGCCAGCCCACAGCTCCCGCCATCATCACCCAGGTGGCGGTCCACAGCAGTTCCCCCCACCGGGGCATAAATCGGTAAAGGGCAGGTTCCCCATCGATCGCATCTAACAGTTGGCTAATGGCCTGGGCATGCACCTCGACCCCAGCCATCAAAAATCGACTGGACTGCTCCAAGCTAAAGGGGGTAAAAAATTCATCCTTCAAACTAGAGGCCGTCGACCCAATCAGGACAATGTTGCCCTGTACCCAGCCAGGGGGTACCTGCTCATTCAACACCTGGTCAATGGTTAGGGTACGGGCTGGGGAACTGGGGGTGCGGTACCTGAGTAAAATTTGGTAGCCGCGATTGTCGATATTGGCATAGCCCCCCGATCCAGGCAGTAGCGCCGGCAGTGCGGTCTCACCAATGCGCAGGCGATCGCCCTCCTGATCGACGACAAATGGCAAGTCGTCGTGGTAGGCCAAAACTATCCGTAAGGGAAACGAGTAATGCCCTTCAGCTGGATTGCCCACATAGAGCAAATTGCGCCTGACGACCCCGTCCGGGTCAATGGCTAAGTCATTAAAGGCTACTTGATCCGGTGTCAGTTCAGATGGGGCGGGCACCTCCCCACCATTGGGCTGATTCCCCACATTTCTAATGCCGATCACATTATCCGCCTGTAACTGTTGTGCCAAGGCGTCCCGCCCCGGGGGTTGAGGCGTATTGCGATACAGGTCTAGGCCAATTACAGAGGGGGCATGACGCTGCAACCTAGCCATCACATCAGCCACCACCTGGTCAGACAGGGGCCAGCCATAGAGCTCTAAGTCCCGTTCAGTCACCTCGATCAGCAACAGGCGCGAGTCAGGCGGTTGGGTTGTTTGCAATCGAGTCAGCAGGTCAAAACTAGCCATTTCCAGTCCCTGCCACAGTCCTAGTCGCCTGCCGCCAGATACACAGGCTAGGGCGAGCAGGGTCGACAGTGCCATCGCTCGACCACCAAAGCTTAACCGCTGAACCAGTAGCGAACTAAACCGCTGACACGGCTGCCTCAAGGGCCAGTCCCGAACATGCACCATGGAATAACCCGGAAAATTGGTAGAACGCCTAAGGCCTACAGCCCCAGAACCCTAGATCAACCCATACAGGGACACTGCAGGACTATCCGGACATCTTCGCCGCTTTCTTGTCAACTACCGGAATAATGCTATTACGCCATGGAATGGGGGCGACTGTCCCAGTGGGTGCCACCCCCCCTGCGCTGCCCCGGAAATTCTTCCCGGTTACCTTGGGCATGGGGTTGGGCGGATGGTTCAGGCCAGTGAGCCAGGATTAAGCCGCCAAT
>SLIY01000033.1 GCA_007135385.1 Leptolyngbyaceae cyanobacterium CSSed165cm_216 | reverse complement strand
TGCTGCTGCATCTCCTCCAGCGACTCCATAGCCTGATCCAGGGCATGCTGTAGCAAACAAACCCGTTTAACAAGCTTAAAGTCCAGCGAACTATCCTGGAGCATTGGATAATCAGTGAGGATGAATTCAGGCGGTGATGGTTAATCTAACAGACTCCGGAACCGGGACAATGTTGGCTAAGGCCCCGAATGTAGAGACTTGGTAAAAACTTTACATACCGGCCTAAAGCCCTACCACTATCCACCACAGGCTAGCCCCCAGCAGCACGGTGCAACTGTGATTGGCTAGCCGATAGACTATGGGCTGGCGGGCAATTTTCTGGGTCAGCCACATCGACAGGCCGATGCCCATAAGTAGGGTCACCCCCTGCAAAAAGGCTACCACTGCTGGGTGGGCAACCCAAACCGGCAGATTTACCCCTGATGCTCCAAAGGTGGCCAAAGAGACTGGCAAAACCCGTCCTCCCTCCAATAGACCTAGGCGTAGATAATGGGCTAGGTTGGCCGCCCATACCAGGGGGAGATAGCCATAGGCTAGTTTGACAAAAGAGTGGGGTTGGGAAGCAGACCGCACCCACCGCCAGAGCCAACCCAGGGCTTCTACCGTCAGGGGCAGCAGGGCCGGTAGGGCCAAGATCCCGAAGGACACCAGGCTGTGGTGGAGGGCGGTATCTCGGGGAAGGTGCAGGTGCAGGCGCTGCTGCAGCTCCGGCAATCGATGCAGGTACACGGCCCCCAACAGCAGAAACATCAAGGCGACTTCATAGGAGCGGGGCTGGTGGGTAGTCCACAGTTCGATGCCAGGGGGGCGCAGGTTAAACTCCACCGAACGGTGGGGGCAGGCTTTGAGGCAGGTCATACACAGCACACAGTCCCGGTTGTCTTCCAACTGGGCCGGATGGGAGTAGAGGGGACAGCCATTGGTTTCCTGGCCTTCTCCTTTTTGAGGACCGCCCTTATAGCATTGATAGGTGGTACATTCGGCTGAGCAGGTACCCTGCTGGGCTCGCAGCTCAGTGATCGAGAGCTTGGCAAACAGGCCATTCATACCGCCGATGGGGCACAGGTAACGACACCAAAACCGCCGCTCAAACAGGGCCGAGAAAATCATCGCCCCAGCGGTAATCAGGAGTAGCAGACAAGCGGATAGGTAGGCGGTGTTTTCTAAATCCCACACCTCTTCCCAGACCAGAATCAGCGCAAATAAGCCAAATAAGAACCAGCCTCCCCAGCGTTCTGCCGCTCGTCGGGGCCAGGGCTTAAGCTGGCCGGGAAACCATCGCTGGCGTAGTTTTTGGGTCACTTCCCCGTAGATCATAAAGGGGCAAACAGCACACCACAATCGCCCCACAAACGGAAAACCCAGTAGCACCAGGGGCCACCACCAAGCCCAAAACATAGTCAAGGCCACGTTCTGGTGGCGGGTCTGGGGGCCTACCCATAGCACGCCCACCACCAGCGCAAATAGGGTGAGGGTGATCCCATAGTTGAGGCGATCGGGCCACCAGGGGCTACGTAGAAACCGCCGCAGACCAGGATAGCGGTTCAATAGGTTCAACCGAAACTGTTTTCTCTTACTTTGGGACGGCCAGATAATTTCCTCGGTGATCAGGCCGCCGCCAGCCATCTGGGCGGTAGCTCGCTCCACCAGATTTTCCAGTTCTCGCAGGTTGTTGGGGAAATCATAGGATTGTAGACGACGAATGGCCTCTGGGGTCACCTGAATTCGGTCGATTCCCCGCCGCCGACAAACTAGCGACAGGTAGTAGTTGACCCAGTCTTCTAAATCAGCCTTACGTACCCGCAGGGGGGGTACCTTGATGGTGTCGCTGATCAGACTATCTAGGGCCGGTACGGCCTGTTCTGAAATCAGAATAATTCGAGCTTGGGCCTTGACTGGTGGAACGCTGGTGCCGTTGCGTCCCACCGGTTGGTACTGGCGGTCTTTTAGCAGACGGGCAACGGGGTCTACCAGGTCTTCATCCAGTTCACCAGGGTTGTTTAGCACTAGGGTGCCCTGTCCCAGGGCTTCGATCAAACCGGGTTTGCCACCGGCTCGACCAAACAGGTCGGCTCCACTGGCCTGGAGCTTGGCGCAGTCGAGTTGGATGATCGGTTGGCGGCGCTGATCTGATCCGTAATGGATCAAGGCGGCCAGGTTATCTTTTTCCAGGCCCGGCTCCCCAAAAATCCGTACCGGACGACGATGGTGGCCCGCTTCCCGCAGTTGCGATCGCAGTCGCTCCCCATAGCGACTGCGGCCAATCACCCCCCGCTTGGCCCGGGTGACCAGGTAAGGGCGCAGCACAGTCTGGCGTTCTTGTTCATAGTTAACCTGAAACGACAGCCGTTTGACGGTTTCCACCAGCTGGCGGGTAAAGGTCTGCAAAATATCTGGGTGAGCATCTAGAATCTGCTGAATGCGATCGCGACCAATGAACCAGACTGTACTATCGCAGAGGGCATGGATGGTTTGTTCCACTGGCTGGCTCAGCAGCAGGGCGTCTAAGTTAACTACCGTACCCGGCAAGAAACTCACCCCC
>SLIY01000312.1 GCA_007135385.1 Leptolyngbyaceae cyanobacterium CSSed165cm_216 | reverse complement strand
GCCATAGATCTCGCTGCGAATGGTTTCTTCCATTTGGCTGGCTTCTTCGGCAGAAATGTGCCAGATCTGGCGGGCCTGTTCTAACCGACCCTGGTCAAAGGTCAAGGGATGTAGGTTATTTTGTAGCGCCTGGCGCACCATCTGTTGGTATTGGTCCAATTGCTCTTGGCGCGACCCTTGCTGTTGCTCTTCTGCCGCCCGCCGTCGCTCTGCTTCGGCTCGCCGCTGGGCCGCCTCGGCCTCGGCAATTTGTTTCTGGCGAAGGGCTTCTGCTTCCGCTTGAATTTGCTGCAGTTGGTCCTGGTAGATGCCCCAGGCCTCTGGCTGAGGCAGCCCCAGGTTGTCGGCCAGTTCCTGGAGCACGGCCCAGGTGTCATCGGCCAGGGGAGACTGGCGGGCCAGCTCGATCATCAACACCTCTTGAAACCGCTGACGCTTGGCCTTTAAGGTTTTGTAAGGACCCAGGGCCTTAGCTTTTAACTGTCCAGCGGTGACCTCGTCTAAGTTGAGGCGCTGGCGCAATACCTCTAGGACGGCATCTTCGGCGGGGGAAATTTCCCCTCGGGTGCGGCTATAGGCTTCAGCTTTGGCCAGATAAATGCTGTCTGGGGGCAACAACGCCTCAGCGGCGGCCAGAATACCATAGAGGTCGTCGGCCCGATGGGTTTGAATTTGTAGTTTGGTTTGGCCGCACTGAATTATCACAAGAGTGTCTAAGGGGCGATGGTCGAGGCGATCGCAGAGTCGCTTTAGTAGGGTGGGTAGGCGATCGGGGGGTAGAGCAAAGCTAACCCCATCTCGCATCACCTCCTCAGCCCGGCTGATGGTTGAGAAACTAAAGCGGGTCTTCTCTAGCCCATTCAGGTCCAGGATATCCGCTTGCAGATAGTGGACTTCCTCAGCCATCTCTTGGGGAGTTAGCTCGGGCTCAACTAATTTGATCCAAATCTTAAGCCTGAGGGGTGATTCAGTATCCCTGACCATTAGACTGTTCATTCAAACCTAGGGGACTAGCTAACTTATAGCAGACTTATCCTGATACCTTGGTTACTATCCAGTGTCTGTTTCTAGGGAAGTCCATGTCTGTTATTCGCACCCTGCATCAACAGTTGGTCAGTAAAGAGCGATCGGCGGTAGAGATCACCCAGGCCTATCTTGACCAGGTTACCGCCCTGGAGCCGAAGCTACACAGCTATTTGACCGTTACTGCTGAGCAGGCGCTGGCCCAGGCGCAACAGGTCGATGCCAAAATTGCTGCGGGGGAGGCGATCGCCCCCCTAACCGGCATTCCGATTGCGCTGAAAGACAACCTTTGCACCCAAGGGGTACGCACCACCTGCGCCTCCAAGGTGTTGGAGAACTTTGTCCCCCCCTACGAGTCTACAGTCACCCAAAAGCTGCGGGATATCGGCGCGATCGCCCTGGGTAAGACCAACCTGGACGAGTTCGCTATGGGTAGTTCCACCGAAAACTCGGCTTACCAGGTCACTGGTAATCCCTGGGATGTGGAGCGGGTGCCGGGGGGGTCGTCTGGGGGGTCGGCGGCGGCGGTGGCCGCCGGGGAATGCGCGGTGGCCCTGGGCTCGGATACCGGTGGGTCGATTCGTCAGCCTGCTGCCTTTTGCGGAGTGGTGGGGCTGAAGCCCACCTATGGGCTGGTGTCGCGGTTTGGGCTAGTGGCCTATGCCTCATCTCTGGACCAAATTGGCCCCTTTGGCCGCACGGTAGAAGATGCCGCCCTGCTCCTGCAAGGGATTGCCGGCCACGACCCCCGAGACTCCACCAGCCTCAACGTCAAAATTCCCGACTACAGCCAGAGCTTGAAAACTAACCTCAAGGGTCGCAAGGTGGGTATCATCACCGAAACCTTTGCCGCCGAGGGGATCGATCCGGCGGTGAAGACCGCCACTGAAAAAGCAATTCAGCAACTGCAGGAGTTGGGGGCCGAAGTCCAGGACATCTCCTGTCCCCAGTTTCCCTACGGGTTGCCCACTTACTACATCATTGCCCCATCGGAGGCTTCCTCTAACCTGGCCCGCTACGACGGCGTTAAATATGGGGCCCGCCAGGTCAATGACAATTTGATGGCCATGTACACCAAAACCCGGGCAGAAGGATTTGGGGCAGAGGTGAAGCGCCGGATTATGATCGGCACCTATGCCCTGTCAGCGGGTTACTACGACGCCTACTACTTGAAGGCACAAAAGGTACGTACCCTGATTAAGCAAAACTTTGAAGCCGCTTTTGAACAGGTGGATGTGCTGGTGTGCCCCACCGCTCCCACCACGGCCTTTAAGGCCGGTGAAAAAGTGGATGATCCCCTTAGCATGTACCTATCTGACCTGATGACAATTCCGGTCAACCTGGCTGGGTTGCCGGGGATGAGCCTACCCTGCGGCTTTGATGACCAGGGGCTCCCCATCGGCCTGCAATTGATTGGCAATGTGCTGCGGGAAGACCTGCTGTTTGAGGTGGGCTATGCTTACGAGCAGGCCACCGAGTGGCATAAGCGCACCCCGGTGGTGGGGTAGAGCAAGCAGGATG
>SLIY01000154.1 GCA_007135385.1 Leptolyngbyaceae cyanobacterium CSSed165cm_216 | reverse complement strand
TTAATAGGCCTCTAGCTTGAGGAAACTACCAAAACAGATGATTCAGCCAGTGGCGAAACAGCTTTGGCCCTTTCGGTTCTTGGTAATCGCTGGGCATCAATTCCTTGAAAGCCTGCTCGACCTGCTCAATAGCGGCGTCAATATCCAGCCGCTTGGGCCGCTGCTGCTGGGGAAGATGCACCGGCGGACCGAACCTTAGGGTCAACCGCTTACGCCAATAGAGGTCTTGGGTGCCAATGATAAACACAGGAGTGATCGGCACCCCCGATCGCATGGCATAGAGCACGGTTCCTCGCTTCAGCGGAAATTGCATCTGGGCCTCTTGATGCCCCAGGCGTCCCTCAGGGAACAACATAATGCCATCTCCCCGAGCCAGTAAAGCCTGCACCGCCTGATCGATCTGGCGCATTTGGTGAATCGAACTACCGTTAGGCACATCGTGTTTGATGTCGGTGGCTAGATCCTTAAGGTCATGTCGACCGGTCTCGGCTGCCGCCATCACCGCAATCTCTTCCTTCCACCACCGCTCTAGGGGAATCACCCCCCCAGCCCAGCCCACCAACCAGCGCTTCCAGCGTTTGTTGTAGAGGGTGCGGGCATCTCCCAGAATGTAGTAATAGGGATGGGGCGGTACAAACGCCAAAATCAAAAACGGATCTACGTGACCGAGGTGATTGGCTGCGAGCACGTTCGGCTCGGTGGGAATGTGCTGCGTATTTTCAAGCCGCACCCGAAAAAAGGTTTTAATAAACCGCCGCATCACCCAGCGGCGAAATCGACCACTGACCCGATGATCGGCAGTCCCGTCAGCGATCGCGCTCAGTTCCTGTAAATCTTGATTAATAAACTGACGCACAATGGGCGAGCGGGCGACTTCTACTCCCTCTCGCACCCGCTTAAGAGCCGCTGGGGTGAGCAGGGCTTCGAGGGGCTCAGCTAGCTCGCTGGCCGCTTTTTGAATAGCTGAATCAGTCATAGCAGGGCTTGTTTGACAGCACAACAGGCGAATAGGTGTGCTTTGAGTATGAAACGTTGCCTTTGCTTTGAGCTTGAACGATCAGCATTCTTAACGGTTTGCCCCTGCATTTGCTATGGCGGTCAAGGGGACTGAACTCTAAGTCGATCAGCCTTGATACCTGACACCTGGAATCTAATACCCCCCGCCAAGGGGGTGATAGTGCGGCCAGTCAGGACTAAACCAAATCCAAATCCAAGTCCAGACCTGGAGTTTTCCCACAGGCAGAACTCCAGGTCTGGACTTGGTATAGCTGGTCCATCTGGCAGTGCGGTGGCCTGGCCCTGCTGACTGGCCAAAGCAGCCAGTTAAGAGGCTAGCCATGATGGTTGCTGGGCATAGGCCGCGATCGCTGGTGGAGTCGCTTCTGTAGTTGTTGCAGAAGTTGTTGCGGGTTCTAATACCCGGATTTCGATCGGTTTTGGCAAAAACTCTAGGGCAGCCAACTCTGGCAGAGGGGTTAAAAATACGGGTACGCCTAAGGAACAGGCCTGCCAGCGGCCTTGTACTGGCACACCCAACTGGCCACACTGTCCCCCTCGCCGGCCTTCGGGGGTGTAATGGCGACACCGACTGCAGCAGGTAACTTGACACCCGATTGAGTTCATGGTGATTTCCTAAAAGCGACTTAAAACTTGTAATATTTTCGCGCCTAGGAAGTCGCAGCAACATCTACCTAAAGGGCAGTAAACCCTGTTCCCATCTGGTCTATTTACGGTTATAGCCAAAAAGTCATCTTAAGGTTTTCTTTAGATTAACTTTAAGTACAGTCACACTTGAGGGTTTTGTTGGCCATGTCGATCCATATCGAGTCAAACAAGGCGGGGATCAGCTCAAACAAGATGTAGATCCATAGATAATCCAGTGCCTTTGGATGGCTAATTACCATTAGCTAGTCGAATTAGGTGTGATGCTATCGGTGGGAACCTGGAAAAAATGTAGAAGAGATTACTGATTTAAATTCACTAACTTGATGCTATTAGTGGGTCGGGGATCGTCTAGAAGTCAGGCATTGTTATCTGGGGAACATGTAGATAAAAAATAGTCTGGATCCGTTTGTCTTGTCGGCTGCACGAACCCTCTCAATGCGCGACAGGCTAAGGATCAAGCCCAAGGGGCAGGAGTGGCCGTCCCGGATCATACCCACGACTCACCAATGACGATCAGCTGTGAAGGCGCCCCTATCAGCTGAAGCTCAATGTCAGCCAGGACTGTGGTAGGGTACGCATTTCCGCTGGATACCTGGAGGAAAAGTATTTACAAAGTCTGGGTCGGCTGGTGTAAACGGAAGCTCGGCAACATAGTTTCTTGGCGCTGCGCGCTGCGATGATCCGGGCGGCCCATGATCCAGAGGGGATTATGCCCACTATCTAACGACCGACCAGATGGCCCTATACCTGGTGCAATCCCTCACGGCTGAGGGAGTATTCCACAAGGCGGGAAGTTAAGCGGTCAACCGTCGTGTATCAATAGATACCCATGAAAAAAGCTCTGCGGCAAAGCCCAGAGCCCTGTATCGTACCCTTGCAACTTACAGTC
>SLIY01000117.1 GCA_007135385.1 Leptolyngbyaceae cyanobacterium CSSed165cm_216 | reverse complement strand
GCCTGACCAGGTTTAAAGCAATGGCACTGCACCGTGCTGTAGGTGAACCCCCAACCTTGAGTCTGGCAAACATCCGCCAAGCCATCCAGGTCAGCTGGGGACAAGCCATCGATATCAAACGTCCAGTCGGTAAGGCGGAAGCGATTATCGCTGGACTCTTGCAGCCGTGGCCACTGGGTCTGAAGCTGGGCAAACAGGTCCCCCAACTGATGGCGGTGGGCTGTGATGCTGGGCAGGGATACTAACGGAACAGCGGCTGCCCTGGCCCCAGGAAAATAAACGCCGCCATTTTCGGCCATGGCCCCAGCTACGGGCAGGTAGTGGGCTATGGCCTGTACCCATCCCGCCGATCGTCCCGTCACAATCACCACTGGCCATCCCGCCTGCTGTAGCCGCTCTAGCCCTCGCAGCAGGTCACCACTAAAGTGCCCCTGGCGGGTCAATGTGCCATCCATGTCGGTGGCAATTAGCTTAACCTGTCCTGCAATAGAACGAAAATGATTCAGAGTCTTTGGTTGGATCTGGTCCATAGGTTCTACACTTTGTGACGATGGGTCGTGATCATCGCGAACCGCTATACCCCCTGTCTGGTGCAACTAGACCGGGAGATATCTATAAGGTGAATGCCATGAACCCGCTAGCCCCCGATCAACGGAACAACTATTACCTAATTGAGGCCGCCCGCGCCGGGATCCATAAGCCGATTTTGGCGGCTCTGTATGCGGTGCATAGCCAACCTCAGTTAGAGGATGGCGAAACGGGTCTGGGGATTGCCCCCATTCATCAAATTGATATGACCCAGATCAACACCTTTGGCACCCAGGTGCAGTATGCCGCTAATACCTTACGCAGCCTGACTGATTCTCTCATAGCGGCGGAATGGCCCAGTAATGACCTGTGGAATGCCCAGGCCGGGCGGTATAGCGATCGCTTTTTGGATGCGATCGCCCAGGGGTATACCCCCAGCTCAGATAATACCCAGGCCGCCCAGTTGGAGGCCAGTGACCCCGATGCCCTGCGGCAGGCTTACTTAGACGACATTAACACTGACTACAGTGGGGCTCAGCTGCCCCAAAACCTGACCCAACTCGATCCGGTGCTCCTGGCCTTTGCCGAGCGGGTCTCCCCCAATTATGGGCGACTTGATTTTCAGCGCCAAGCCCTGGTGGAAGCCGTGCGTCTCTGGCGTCAATTGAATACAGCCCAGGAGGTCTATCAAGCCCTGGAGGTGAACGTCATCGACCAGGTGCCTGACGAATCTGAGTTAGATCAGGCGTTGGTGGGGTTTATGCAGTCGGTGGTGCGCTACTACGCTGGCTACCCTAATCAGCGGGAAGCCCTAATTCGCTTAGTCCAGCTCTGGCGCGAAATGGACTCGCGGGAAGAAGCGATTGAGTCGCTGCTGCGAGATGCCCCCTTTGCCAGTGAAACGAATTTAGAGATTGTTGACCCAGCGCTGATTGCCTTTATGCAAAAGGTGCCCCAGCAGTACCAGGGGCAGGGGGATTTCCGCTTTGCCCTGACCGAAGGCTATCGACGCTGGTTTGGGCTCGACTCACGGGCTACGGCGATTCAGCAGTTGGGGGTTAACCCTAACGACCTGGTGCAAAATGCCGATAATCAAGAGGCTCTGGTGGCCGCGGCCCGTACCCTCGACCGGGCTTTGCTCGACTTTGTGGAAAGTGTGCCGGTTACCTACGAGCAATCAGAGCAGCAGCGGGAAGCCCTAATTCGCCTGGTGCAAATCTGGCGACGGCTGGAGGGGCGGATTCCGACGATTCAGTCCCTGTTTGATGATCTGCGTCAGCTCGAGCGAGCGGCCCCCAACTCCCCCGAAGCGATGCCAGCCCCTAAACCAGCACCGGTGCCCCCCCGCCCATCGCAGTGGACCCCCAACAATATTCAACTCGATGCCAGCATTATCCCCAATGGCAACTTTACCTGGTCAGAGGCGACCCGGGGCGGGGCTCGCATGCCGCCTAACCAGGCCACCGTGGATGCCATTGTGCGGATTGCCACCCTGGCCCAGCAGGCCCGCGATCGCATTGGTCGTCCCTTTATCGTTACCAGCTGGTACCGTCCCCCAGAAGTCAACCGGCGGGTAGGTGGGGCCTCCCGCAGTCGGCATATTGTCGGCGATGCCATCGACTTCAATTGCAGCGGCCTCACAGGCAACCAGGTATATTGGGCTCTAGAGCCCTGGTGGCCCGGTGGCCTAGGCCGCTACAGCCGCTTCCCTAACCTGGTGCATATCGATGCCCGCAACTACAAAGCCCGCTGGACCCATTAAGGTAGCAACGAATCAGGGAGCATTCCCAATCACAAAACACTGAACTTTTCTCAGCCTCAGCCGCCAACCGATGACGTATTGGAGGTGCTGAGGTCGGTTTAGATATCGCTACCATGCAAGACTTTCCCTACCTTCCAAGTCGTGTGGGCAGATTTTAGGGGGCGATCGCCTGGATTGACCCTTTTAGCAAAGACTAGACATCCAATGCTCAAAGTCAATTCATCTCGTTAGGGCTGATCCTCTGGCAACAATCGATGAGGGGTTGATGGACAAAATCACCTAAGCCACCGGCCTCAAGTAACCCAGCCCAAGTCGCTGCCCTGGCCGCCTCGTCAACTGGGTCATCAGCCTGGGGTACAGCCACTTGGTGCAAGGCCTCGTACCATAGCCCCTGGGCTGCGTATAACCGGCTTTGTTCCGCCGGGTCCGCGATGCTAAGTGCCTGGGCCAGCTCAGGGGTAGGATCAACCCGTTGCAACCAGCCCTGGGTATAGGCGGGGGCCACCCGCCGTCGCTCGGCATTGCAGAAGACTAAAACATACCAATCATAGGCTTGGCCTGGTTCCAGAGGTGGAGCCGTTTCGGGTAACGTTACCGGCATCAAGCCTGGCTCGGTGTTGGGCGATAGTTGAGTGCGATAGAGTTCGGTTTGATCGTCAATGGAGTGGATAAAAAACTCAAGGCGATCCCCAGGACCCAGGGCGTAGGGCTGGTAAACCCACAGGGTGGGGTGGGCCGCTGTGGTGTAGCCACCGTAGGCCGATGTCGCAGGGACCAAGGCGGTTAATGGCAAATCCGTGGGAGGGCACCCCCCTCGACTGGCGCCGCCCCGATCGCTGGTGCGGGGACTACCTCGATCGGGGGGTGGCGGCGGGGCATAGTGGACGGGAGCCAGACTGCCGAGGGTACTTCCTAGGGTTAACGTCGCCAACGCCATCGATAACACAGAGGACAAGACTGAAGCCATCACACAATCCGCGAAACAATCACTTAGAGGATCAACCAGCCATCAACCGGCTCCGTTGGCTGAGGCTCAGCGAAGGCGACGACGGTTCATCCAGATAATGCCAGTGGTGGCCACGACGCTACCCAAGGCCATAGGCAATAACGGCAGCCAGCCTCCATACAGTAGGACAGCCCAGCTGAGGCCATATAACCCCAGGGGTAAGCCCCCAATCCCTAGACTACCCCAGCGCCAGCCCTTGAGCCAGACCGCGCCAATGCCGCTCCCCAGAGTAATGCCACTAATCCAGAAGATTTCGAGCCCCAGGGGCCAGGTCCAGAGCAGGGGACGCTGATCTAGGGCGGTACTAATCAGCTGACTAACCATGTGGGCTTGAACCTGGACCCCAGCGAGCTCCCTCTGGGCGGATGGGCGCTGGGGGGTAGGCCAGTAATCTCCGGCGCTGGGGGCCGTGACCCCAATCAGCACAATGCGATCGCGCAATGCCTCAGCCGTTACCTGCCCCCCCAACACCTCCATTAGCGATACCTGGGGAGCCGCCTGCCCCGAGGCGGTGGTCCGGTAGTTGAGTAACACCTGTCCTCCGGAAGCATCGAGCTGTTGGTAGCCCCCGGTGGGACGGTCTAAAAAGTTGATGGGTGTTTCCCCCAGACGTAAACCGCGATCGCCCACAAACTCGGGTTCAATGTCCTGGGTAACCAGATAGCGCCAGACCAGTTGACTGGCAAAGCCATAGGCTGTCCCGCAGCCATCGCCCTGATGGGGGGTGACAAACAAGAGCTGTCGGCGCAGCACCCCATCCCCATCCACCACAAAATCACTGAACCCCACCTGGGGGATCGGGCTTTCGGGGGGCGGCAAAATGCCTGGCACCCCACGTTCGGGGTCAGCCCGTTTACACACCGTCACCAGGCGAGGCTCCGTCGCCAGGCGCTGGGCCAGTCGGGGAACGTCAGCGGCCACGGGAAAGTCCCGGTAGATATCGAGCCCCACCACCGCTACCTGAGCCGCTAACAGCTGATCCAATAGCTGATCCAGGGCCTGGTCCGCCAACGAGCCCCGGCGCGCCATATCAGCGGCATCCTGGGCTTGAATGTCAGCTTCCCCAAGGGTAATCACCAGCAGTCTGTCATCCAAGGCTTCCAGGGGGCGCCGTCCCATCAGGTGATCCAGAGTTCGTAACTCCCAGAGTTGCAAAGCCCCTGCCAACCGCAGACCCACCACCCCAGATACCACCATGGCGCTCCACAAGCTGGCCGCCACCCACCGTTGCCCTCTGCCGCCACTGCGCCACCACCGCCGCCCCCGCTGCCAGGTGGACAGCAGGGTGTCATCCATCTGGCCCAAGCTAGCTTCAATCCCCTCCAGTCGATCTAAAATCACCCGAGCGGAAGGGGGCCGCTCCCCTGGAAAGGGGGCCATCAAGTCCTCCAGCAACTGGGCAAACTCTGGCAGCAGCCAGGGCACTAAGGGTTGCCACAGCAGACGACCCGTTTCGGCATCGGCGGGAATTTGGTGAGGTGCTTGGCCACTCAACAGGTGGACGAAGGTGCGCCCCACGGCAAAAAAGTCGGATTGGGGGACGGCCATGCCGTCTAATTGCTCCAGGGGAGCATAACCTCGGGAATGCAGCCGGGTCGACGCTACCCGCCCCGCCGCTTGATCCGCCAGGTAGCTATCTGTGATTTCGCGCACCCCACCAAAGTCAATCAGCACCAGTCGCCCGTCCGGCTTGAGCATGATGTTGGTGGGTTTGATGTCGCGGTGAAAGTAGTTTTGTCGGTGTACCTGGGCCAAGATTTCCACCACCTGCCGCAGCCAATCGAGGGCCAGGGCTTCGGTAATGGGGCGATGCTGGCGATGGTCTAGCCACTGCCCTAGGTCTATGCCCGGAATTTTTTCCATCACCAGGCCGTGGATTGGCCCTGCCGGGGTGGTGGCCTGAAAGTAGCCATCCTTCGGTACCTTGGGAATGCCGGGATGGCGCAGTTTTCCTAGGACCTTGGCTTCTCGCTGAAATAGGGCGACGGCCTTGGGATAATCGTCTTTGATTAAGACCTTCAGCACCTGAACGCTGCCGTTGGCCTCAACTTCGTAGGTCTGGCAAAATCCGCCTTGGCCCAACAGGCGCACAATGCGATAGCCGCCAAGGGACATCCCTGGATGTAGCACCGGCTCAAGCGGGGTCACCCTAAAATTTCCTTCACCCAAAATATATCCTCTGGGTAGGGATGGCGCTGACGATAAACTGGTCCTAACGGTTTGACAATGGCGATGTCAGGTTCCGGTTCTGAGTCATGGAGGTCTGCGACAATTCCATTTAGGAGTTCCACCTGGCGATCGCCCAATAGCCCCATGGCAATCATCTGGTGATAGTCATCCAGACTCCATTGGGTGAGGGGTAGCTGGGCTGGGGATAGGAACATGGCAAACTCAGGCTTCTTAAGAGGCCAGGATAATCATTTTATGCCGAATTAAGTACGTTGCCGTAGAGAGCTGACCATTGCTTAAACAAAGGTACCTGCCCAGTAAAAGTCTGATCAAACGCAAATGCTACGTCGCTATTTTACTCGACTGTCTCGTAGCGGTTGGGGTTGTAGGGGGTTATCTAGATGAAAGGGAAATGGCCCTGGCTCAAGACTTGCATCTACCTACAGACTCAAGGAATTCTTCCCGACTGGTTCGACAGCCTAATCCAGAGCACCACACCGTCGAAGCACAACTAATCGACAGCGGGGCAGAAGATAACTATAAAATCATCGGCAGCGGGGGAGAATTGGTGGTGATTAGCGTCAACAGCACCGAGTTTTCGCCCTGGGTCACTCTACAGCACAGTCGGGAAGGATGGCACTTGGAGGGTAGCCTGGGTCGGCCTAGCACCGCTGGGTTGCCGGGAGATCCGGCGCTGATTGTGTGGACCCTGCCGCGTTCAGGAGACTACACCCTGACGATAAAAGCTCTAGGTTCCCCGAGTGTAGGAACCTACCGGCTGGATTGGACTACGGGGGAGACGGCGATCGCCCTACAAGGTCATATTCAGGCCGCCCAAGCGGCCCTTGACCAGGCCGGGGCAGCCGGGGCACAATCCAACCGCGATCTGTCCCAGACCCTAGCCGCCTACTGGGGCCAGGAGAATTACTTAGTGGCGCGCCTGAGCGCCCAGCAAGTTGCTCAGCAGGCTGAGGCTGAGGTGGAGCAAGTGATTCGTCAGTTTCAGGATATCAATGGGGCCAGGGCGACGCTGGAGAGGATTGTTGCCGGTATTCAGGCGGAGTCTGTGGATCCTGATGAGGATCTCACTCGCTTTACTGAATCTTTGCTGGAGCAGTTGCGATCGCAACAACACTGGGCCTTGACCGGGCTGATCTTGGCCAACTGGCAACGTGATCTGGAGCGAATTCAGGCCAGCGCTGCGTCCCCAGAGGATGCGATCGCCGCCACCCTGGCCTACCTGGACACCTCCCTGGGCAGGGTTGACTCAGTCCAGCCTGGGACCACGGCAATGGATTCCCTTCACCAAATCATTCAACAACTACAGGCAGAATCCAGCCGCCCCCAGCCGGCCCTGGCCAGCTTCAACCAGCGATTTACCGAGCTCATTCACTCCCAAGCCGACCCTGCACGCCGACAGCGCCGCCTAAACCAGGCCTATGCCCAGCACGAAACCCTGCTGTCCCTCTACGAGCACACCCTTGGCCCCAATCATTCCTTGACTAACAGAATCCGGCAGGCACTGTCGGTGTTCTACCACCTAGCTGGCGATACTGTACGTAGCCAGCGGTTGATTGCGACTCAGCTAGACTCTCTAGAACCGCAGCTAGAGGCAACTGCAACGCCGCCCCAAGCATTTAGCCTAGATGGTGAATGGGCCAACTCCCCCCAGGGGCAGCTCCTCGGCCTCTACCAGTGGACCGGTAACTACCGCCAAGCCGAGGCGATTTTGCGCCAAACCCTAGAGACCGCCACCGCCCCGGCTGACCAGGCTTTTTTACTGGTTCAACTGGGTACGTTTCTCAATGGCCAGGGCGACTACCAGGGCGGGCTAGCCGCCTTCGAGCAGGCCAACCAGCTGGCGGCAGCCCTCTGGCAGACCAATCTCAGGGCCGCAAGCAACCAGACCGCTCTATCGGGCTATCGCCTTACCCTCACCGCTCTGGCGGGTTCCCACCTGATCCTGGGTCAGTACGACCAGGCTGAAGCCCTCTGGCAAGAGTCCCATCGTCTGGCAGCGGAACTACCCGGTTATCTGCGCAGCACCGAAAATATGGATCCCCTGCGGGCTCATCTGTACCGCCGCCAGGGGGCCTATGACCAGGCAGAAGCCATCTGGCGACGATGGTTGGCCCCCCAATCCACTGCCTTTCAATCCACCGATGAGTCTACCCTCAATACCCTGGCGGAACTCTCCTGGGCCAGGGGTAACCTGGCCCAGGCGGTGGACTTTCGTCAGCGGGCCCTGGCCGCCGAAGAAGAGCAGATCACCCGGGCCCTCTCGGCGGCTTCCGAACAAGAAAGTCAGGACTATATTGCTCAGTTTCGCGATACGGTTTCTGTCACTGTGAGCTTTAGCCTTGCAGCCGCTGACCATAGCCCAGCCGTTGCCCTGGGGTTAACCAATGTCTTACAGCGTAAGGGGCGCACCTTAGACCTGGTATCTGCCCGCCAGCGCTACCTGCAAGGGCAGCTTTCGCCCCCAGCTCAGAGGCTTTTAGTGCAGCTGGAGGAGGTGCGATCGCACCTGTCCCAACTCATCTTTCAACCTGATCAGCCCGATCCTCAGCAGCTCAACCACCTCCAGGCCGAAGCCACCCGCCTGGAACAGCAACTCGCCAGTAGCACCAACCTCGTCCCTGACAACCTATCAGAGGTCACTGCCGCTGCCGTTCAGCAACAGCTACCCACTCAAACCGCCCTGGTCGAGTACGTGCTCTACCAACCCTACGACCTGGATCAGCCCTTTACCCAGGCTCTCGGTGCCCCCCGCTACATGGCCTACGTACTGCATCCCCAGGGTGATATGGCCGCCATTGACCTGGGCGATGCCGTCACCATTGATAAACACGTCGAAAACCTACGGCGACAGCTACAACATCCCTTCACCCCCCTAGACGCTGTACACCAGGCTGGACAGCAGCTCCACCAGCTGTTGATCGAACCCCTAACCCTGGGCACCGCCGAGCATTTACTCCTGGCCCCAGACGGGCAGCTCAACCTGATTCCCTTTGCCGCCCTGGTGGACGACAGTCAAAGCTACCTGGTAGAACGCTACCGCCTCACCCACCTCACCTCTGGGCGCGATTTGCTGAAGGTGCCAGCGCCCGCCTCTAGCAATCCGCCGCTGCTTGTGGGCAACCCCGATTACAACCAGGCGACCCAGCCTAACACCGCCTCTACCCATCGCGGAGTGGACCTGTCTCGCACTCCAGAACTAGGACAGCTACAGTTTGCCCAACTGCCTGGCACCGAAGCTGAAGTGACCGCGATCGCCCATCTGCTGGATCATGCCACCGTCTTAACCGGCCCAACAGCCACAGAAACCGCCCTCAAACAGGCCCAGGCTCCCCGCATTCTGCACATCGCCACCCATGGCTTTTTCTTAGAAGATATTGCCGCAGCCCCCTCTTTCCTGGCTCAACGGGCCGCCCCCAACCTCTCCCCATCCCTGGGGATGAGAGCACCAATTGACAGACCCAACGCCTCGCAGACCCATCCACTATTGCGATCGGGCTTGGCCCTGGCTGGCTTTAACCCCCGGCAAAGCACTCCTGACGATGGCGTACTCACCGCCTTAGAAGCCAGCACCCTCAATCTTCAGGGCACCCAATTGGTGGTTTTATCAGCCTGTGAAACCGGCGTAGGAGATGTCGCCACCGGAGAAGGTGTCTACGGCCTGCGTCGCGCCCTCACCTTGGCCGGAGCCGAGAGTCTGCTAACAAGCCTCTGGCAGGTCGATGATCAAGCTACCAAAGACCTGATGGTGGATTATTACCAACGGCTGCTGAACCAAACGGGCCGCAGCGAAGCCCTGCGTCAAGCTCAGCTCGCCATGGCGCAAAATCCGACTTATCAACATCCCTACTACTGGGCCGCCCTGGTGTTCTCAGGCGATTGGCGACCCCTATAGCCAAGCCTGATCTGGACATATTAGGACGTTCTCAAAATTTGCCTAACCCTTTCTTGAACTTCAGCATGGCGCTGAATTCCTTCAAAGGAGTAGCGATTATAACCGTTAAGCTGAATCAGACCTTCCAAATAGCGTACCCGTGACTCGGGAGCTGGATGAGATGACAAATATTCAGGCCCTCGCTGTTGGGATTGTGCTCCTAAGGTTGCCATAAAGTTTCGCAGCCCGTCAGCGGCATAACCAGCCGCAGCAATGGATCGAGTCCCAACAATATCGGCCTGCTGCTCATTCCGGCGACTGTAGTCTAATGTGGCTTGATTAATTAAATTACCCAGGGGTAGTACTTGTCCCAAGCTACCCAGCAAAAAAGTATTGACAACTTGCTGAAATCCGTGAGACAGAACGGAATGGGCAATCTCATGACCCAGCAAACCAGCCAGTTCAGCCTCGGTATTGGCCGCTAAAATAGCCCCGGTGTTAACAAAGATCTTGCCCCCTGGCAGGGCAAATGCATTGATGGCATTGTCACGCACGACATAAAATTCATAGTCAAAATCATTCCGACCCATCAGATCGGCTAAATCATGGCCAAGGCGGCTAACATACTCCGTCACCACAGGGTCATCGACCATAGGAAGATTGTCTCGATAAGATGCTGCAAACTGAGCACCCATACCCGACTCGCCTTGAAGCAGCATAGGCGCTAGCTGAATTGACTGTCCTAGCCCACGGCCAGAGGTAACATTAATGGCTGCCCCTAAAATACCTGAGGCAATCAGTTGAGTTTCTAGGTTGCTACGAAAACGGCCAAAATACTGGTCAGCAAGTCGTCCAAATTCAGCGTCACCATACACAATGGCATAT
>SLIY01000113.1 GCA_007135385.1 Leptolyngbyaceae cyanobacterium CSSed165cm_216 | reverse complement strand
TGGGGCGGGTGGGGGATGATGCCTTTGGCCCAAGTCTGATAGCCAGTTTGACCACCGCCCAGGTGAATACAGCCGATGTTCGGGTAGACCCCACTACGGCCACTGGGGTGGCCGCCATCGTGGTAGACCAGGCCGGGGGGAATCAAATTGTGGTGGTGCCAGGGGCCAATGGTCAGGTGGACGCCAGCGATGTTGCCCGCCTAATCACCCAGGTACACCCCCAGGACTGGCTATTACTCCAATTTGAAATTCCCCTGGATACGGTGACGACGGCAGTGGCCGCGGCAAAAGTAAAAGGGGCCAAGGTCATGGTCGACCCAGCCCCAGCCCCGCCTGGGCTGCCCGATACGGTTTTGGCCAATATCGACATCATTACCCCCAACCAACGGGAGGCCAGCCAACTGGTGGGCTTTGAAGTCAGCGACATCCCCACCGCCCGCCAAGCCGCCCAAGCCCTGGTGAGGCGGGGGGTGGCGGTGGCGATCGTGAAACTGGGTGCCCAGGGGGCGGTGGTGGCCACCCCAGACACCTGGTTCCACCAGCCCGCCTTGGCGGTGCCGGTGGTCGATACGGTAGCTGCCGGGGACGCTTTTAATGGGGGGTTAGCCGTTGCCCTGGGAGCAGGACAGGGGCTGGCAGCCGCCTGCGAATTCGCCACAGCGGTGGCCGCCTGTGCTGTTATGGTCCATGGGGCGCAGGCGACTATGCCCACCCGCCCCCAGGTGGAAGCGTTGATGGAGAAGGTATAGATCCCAGGGTTCTGCCTTGGGACGCCCCAAAATGTATGGCCAATGAACCGGAGAACCCTGGGATCTTGGCATACTGGATTGATTTTTAGGCCGCATGTTGCAGATAAAGACTTGCTGAGAACACCCTCATCAGCCCAACCCTGGTCACAGCAAGTATCCCAATTCATCCTTCTGCCTTTTGCCTTCTGCCTTTCTGTACTACCGATATACCTCTTTGATCAGTTCACCATCCGCTGCCATCAATTGCACATGCAGGGGCATTTGCCCCGCCGCGTGGGTCGAACAAGACAGGCATGGATCGTAACAGCGGATGCCTGCCTCCACCCGATTCAGAAACCCTTCCGGAATGTCCTCGCTATGGATGTAGTGCTTGGCAATTTGGGTGACGGTTTTGTTCATAGCCAGGTTGTTTTGGCCCGTGGCGATGATCAGGTTCACCTTTTGGACCAAACCATTGTCGTCCACCTTGTAGTGGTGGAATAGGGTGCCCCGGGGGGCTTCACTCACACCGACCGCCTCTAGGGCATTCACGCCGGCGTGGGCGCGAACTCGGGGGGACATAATATCGGGGTCATCCATCAACAGCTGGATGTGCTCTAGGCAAGCCAGGATCTCCACCAGGCGGGCGTAGTGGTACAGAAATGATGAGGTGGGCACGCCACCGGCATAGTCCCGCAGGGCTTGCAGTTCTATGTCCGCTTGGGGGGTACCGATGCGATCGCAGACATTCAACCGCGCCAGCGGACCCACCCGATAAATCCCATCCGGATACCCCATCGGTTTGTAGTAAGGGAACTTCAGGTAGGACCAGTTCTCTACCGCCTCCCCCAGAAAGTCCTGGTAATCATCCTCACTGAGACCATCGGCCACCACATTGCCATTGCTATCGGCAAACCGCAGGTGACCGTCATAGTGCTCCCACTGGCCATCCTGGCTCACCAGGCCCATAAACAAAGAGGGAAACTCCCCAAACACCTCCACCTCTTCTTTCATCGGGCCGTTAATCAACCCCTTAAAGATGTCCAGGGCTTTGCGAATGGTGTCAAAAGATTCGGGTAACCGCTCAATAATCCAGGCCCGCCCCTCCTCACTCAAAGGTTCCCGCACCCCGCCGGGTACCGTCCAGGCGGCATGGATTTTGCGCCCGCCCAGAATCTCAATCACCTTTTGGCCAAACTGGCGCAGGCGAATGCCAGCCCGAGCCAGGTCGGGGTCGGCGGCAATTAGGCCAAAGACATTGCGCTTAGCTGGGTCACTATCCCAACCCAACAAAAAGTCAGGGCTACTGAGGTGGAAGAACGACAGGGCGTGGGATTGGGTGATCTGGCCCAGGTTCATCAGGCGACGCAATTTATCCGCCGCTTTAGGAATTTGTACCGCCAGAATTTTATCCCCGGTCTTGGCCGAGCAAATCAGGTGGCTCACCGGGCAAATGCCACAAATGCGAGCTGTGATTCCCGCCATCTCCGTATAGGGGCGGCCCTCACAAAATTTCTCAAACCCCCGATACTCCACTACATGGAATTGGGCATTGGACACCTGGCCCGCATCATCCAAAAAGACCGAAATCTTGGCGTGGCCTTCAATGCGGGTAACGGGGTCGATAACTACGGTTTTTGCCATGATTTTTCTCCGGCCTTTAAGAAATGGTCTATGGAGGCGCACAGCTGTGCGCCTCTACAGGTATCACGTGTCGTACATCAACCCTTCGATCGCTTCCGGGTTTTCTTCCAGGTACTTATCGAAGTTGGTTTTCTTCGGTTGCTGGTGCTGGTGGGAGACTTCGGCGCGCATTTCTTCGACGGCGTCCCAAGCGGCGGCGGCTTCGGGGGAAGTTTCACCTTTTTCCTCGGTGATCTGGTGGGCGTAGTCAATCGCCTTTTGTAGCTCTTCGTTGAACTCTTTGCTGTCAACGCTCATAAATAGGTTCCTCAAACTAACTAACTAACCAAACTTAATCATCTCGCGACCTGCCATCTCGGGCTGTTGCCCATGTAGCAGCGGTTCAATGGTAGCCCGGATGCGATCGGCTGAGGGAGGGCAACCGGGCATAAAGATGTCAACGGGCACCACTTCGTGGACAGGGGTGACCCGGTCGATCAGTTCGGGCACAATGCCGGGGGCATTTGGCAGCTGGGCGTTGGCGTCTGCCAGTTCCAGATAGCCTCGCTTCAGCACCCCCTCGGCACTGTTGCGCAACATGTTGCGCATGGCGGGCACATTGGCGGTGACGGCACAGTCCCCAAAGGAAATGAGCAGTTTGGTGTTGCGCCGCACCTGGTAAATCAGCTCCAGGTTGTCTTCGTTAGCGACGGCCCCTTCCACCAGGCACACATCCACGGCCTCGGGGTAATCTTTTAGGTCGCAGCCCACGGGGCTGTAAACCACGTCTACGAGCTCAGCTAGGTCGATTAAAAATTCGTCCAAATCTAAAAACGACATGTGACAACCGGAACAGCCCGCCAGCCAAACCGTGGCAAACCTTATCTTGTCCATTGGTGCTTCTCCCGGGCGGTATATAAAAATTCTAACGTGTCGGCATCGGCCTGCTTTTCGCCAGTGGTGCTGCCCTGTTTGAAGATGGCTCCAGTGGGGCAGGCATCGACGCACTTGCCGCAGGAGGTACAGGCATCCACCTCCCCCCAGGGTTGGTTAAGGCCCGACACAATGTAGCAGGCGGCCCCCCGCTGGGCCACATCCCACACGTGGGCCCCCTCCACCTCGTCGCAGACCCTCACGCAACGGGTGCAGAGGATGCAGCGGTTGTGGTCAATGCCAAACAGCGGATGGGATAGGTCAACGCCGCGATCGGGAAAGCGGTAGGGAAAGCGACTGTGGTCCATACCCACCTCGATGGCCACATCTTGCAGCTCACAGTTGCCATTGGCCACGCAGATGGAGCACACATGGTTACCCTCAGCAAAAATCAGCTCCACGTTCATGCGGCGATACTCTTGCAGCTTTGGGGTTTGGGTGTGGATGACCATGCCTTCACTCACCTCGGTGACGCAGGCCGGTAGCAGCTTATTGAGGCCCTCGATTTCCACCAGGCACATGCGGCAAGCCCCCACCGGGGTCAAACCTTCCAGGTGGCACAGCTTAGGAATGGGGACGCCCGCTTCCTTGGCCGCATCCATAATACTGGTCCCGGCCTCGACAGCCACATCTTTATCGTCAATTTTTAGGGTTCTAACAGACATGGTTATGCTCCTTCGCCATTACACACCAACACCAACTGTCCTGGTACGGCTCCTTGGTCAAGCAGGTGGTGGGCTGTCGCAGCCTCCTGCAGGGGCAACCGTTGGGCAATCACCGGATGAATACGCTCCGCCGCCAACCAGTCCAGCAGCAGGCTGAGATCCTGCTGAAACCAGTCGGGATGAGTTTGCTTCAGGCCGGTAATGCTATAGAACGAGACTCGTTTGCGATCGGGCCATAGCTTCAGGGCTGTGATCAACCCAAAGGTAGCAGCGACCATCAGCTGCCGTTGCTGGCTCTGCATCGCTGCCGAAAAGCCATAGCAGACCAGGTGCCCCCCCGTTACCAGGGCTTGGTAGGACTGCCGTAAATGGCCTCCCCCAATGCCGTCAAAGACGGCAGCTACCCCTGCCCCGGTCAGGGAACGGATACGCTGCACAAAGTCTTCTTGCCGGTAGTCGATGGGGGTACCCCCCAACTGCCGCACCAGGTCATGCTTGGCGGCAGAGGCGGTGCCATACATTTCCAACCCCAGGATTTGGCCAATTTCCAATAGAGCTGTGCCCACGCCGCCCCCGGCCCCGTGGATTAAGACTCGCTGACCGGCTTTTAACTGGGCAACTCGATGAATCAGTTGGTAAGCGGTGACGTATTGCAGTACCAGGCAGACGGCTTCATGGGCCTCTACCCCGTCGGGGATGGGTACCAGTTCGCTGGCGGGTACACAGAGGTATTGGCTATAGCCCCCGGTCACGGTGAGAGCGACGACCCGCTGGCCCAGGGTAAAGTCGGACACCTGTTCACCCAATTGTTCGATGACGCCCACCACGGCATAGCCGGGGGAGAAGGGAAGCTTGGGAATGCCGGGATATAGCCCTTCTCGAATCAGCACATCGGTATAAGCGGCAACGACAGCCAGGACCCGCAACCGGACTTGATCGGGGCTGGGGAAAGGCAGTTCAGCCTCTTCCACCAGTTGCAGCACATCGGGGTTACCGTGCTGAGTAATGACGATTCGCCGATAGCTCATGGTGACCTCCGTGGGCTTTCAGCCCCCTGGGTTCTAGGGGCAAATTTGGGTAAATAGCCGGGATTCAGGGCAAAACCCTGGGGTCTTTGACCAGGCATCATCCCCCCACCTCGCTGGCAGTGGCTTTGCCCTTGAGGTCCCTGAGGTACTCTGGCTCAATCAATAGTTCCTCGTACTCTTCGCGGAAGTATTTCAGAGTGCTGAGGACGGGGTTGGGTGCGGTTTGGCCGAGGCCGCAGAGACTGGTATCCCGCACCATCTCGCACAGGGCTTCCATTTGAACCAGGTCAGCGGCGGTAGCCTGGCGTTTGAGGATTTTAGACAGCATGGCATAGAGCTGTACGGTGCCAGTGCGACAGGGGACGCACTTACCGCAGGTTTCCCCCCGGCAGAATTCCATGTAGAACTGGGCAATGCCCACCATGCTGGTGGTGTCATCCATCACCACCATGCCACCAGAGCCCATCATCGAACCCACTTTCCGCAGGGAGTCGTAGTCCACGGGGGTATCCAGCATGGACTTGGGAATGCAGCCACCGGAGGGGCCACCGGTTTGGACGGCTTTTACCTCGCCGTCAGGGACGCCGCCGCCCATCTCTTCGACAATTTGCCGTAGGGTGATGCCCATGGGCACTTCAATCAGGCCGTTGTTGCGAATTTTGCCAGTGAGGGCAAAGATTTTAGTGCCTTTGCTGTTTTCGGTGCCAATGCTGGCGTACCAGTCGGCCCCGTTGCGAATGATGGCTGTAATGTTCGCCAGAGTTTCCACGTTGTTAATCAACGTGGGACAGTCATAGAGCCCTGTCTCTGCCGGGTAGGGCGGCCGGGGGACAGGGTTACCACGCCCTCCTTCGATGGACTGAATTAGGGCAGTTTCTTCGCCGCAGACAAAGGCCCCGGCCCCAATCCGAATGTCGATTTTGAAATCAAAGGGGGAGTCGAAGATTTGACTGCCCAGTAGACCGTACTTTTTGGCCTGCTGAATGCCTTTTTGTAGCCGGGCGATCGCTAGGGGATATTCAGCCCGCACATAGATATAGCCGTGGTTGGCCCCGACCGCGTAGCCTGCGATCGCCATCCCCTCTAACACCAGGTGCGGATCGCTCTCTAGAATACTGCGGTCCATAAAGGCCCCTGGGTCGCCCTCATCACCGTTGCAAATGATGTACTTTTGGCCCTCGGGCATTTTGGCCACCGTAGCCCATTTCAGCCCGGTGGGATAGCCACCTCCACCCCGGCCCCGTAGGCCGCTCTGGGAAACCTGATCCACCACTTCGGCAGGGGTCATTTCGTAGATGGCCTTGTGCAGGGACTGATAGCCACCCACAGCAATGTAATCCTCAATTCGCTCTGGATCGATTTTGCCGCTGTACTCCCTCACCACCCGCATTTGCTTGGCAAAAAACGGATGTTGGGGGTCTCCTTGAATCGGCTTGGCCTCGCCCCCCGCCATGGCTTCAATAATGCTAGCGGCATCGTCGGGCACCACTTCTTCATACAGCCGTTCGTCCGGGTCTACCTGCACCAGCGGCCCTCGGCCACAAAACCCCATGCAGCCCACCCCCACCACCTCCACGTGATCGTCCAGGTGATGGTCTTTAACTGCCTGTTGCAGGTTACCGTAAATGCCCATGGCGTCTGCGGCCCGGCAACCAGTGGACGTACAGCAGTGGACTCGTACTGGTTTCTGGCGATCGCGCTCAGCTTTGGCGATGTCTTGGAGGGATTGTAGGTCCATGGGAGTGCTCCTTGATGGAGTGGGGGGGTGATGGCGTGGGGGAGTGATGGAGTGGGGGGGGTGGGCGGTGCTGGTAGGGGCAGACCTGTGTGTCTGCCCCCGATCACTCCCCTTCCCAGGCTTTGATCTTAGCGACGGCCTGCTCGGGAGAGAGCTTACCGCCGACGGTGCCGTCGAAGACCACGGCGGGAGCAATCCCACAGGCCCCCAGGCAGCGGGCGGCCATCAAAGATACCTTGCCGTCAGGGGTAGTTTCACCGAGTTCAATGCCCAGTTCCGTTTGCAGTTTCTCCATCACCTTGTCGCCGCCTTTGACGTAGCAGGCGGTACCCATACACACCACACAGGTGTGCGCCCCACTGGGCTTAAGGGAGAACAGGTGGTAAAAGGTGGCCACCCCATAGACTTTACTGAGGGGTAGCTTGAGGCCATGGGCAATGTGCTGAAGCACATCTTCTTCTAAAAAACCAAAGGCTTCTTGGGCTACATGGAGGACTTCAATCAAGGCATCGGGCTGATGCTGGTGCCGCTTCATGGTGATGTCGAGGCGCTTGAAGCGGAGATCGGGCTTTGCCTTGGCTTTTTTCGACTTGGCAGCTGATTCTGCCTGAGCAGACTCAACCTGAGAGGGGGTGGCGGTAGGTGGCATAGCAAGAACCGTGAAACATTAAATCTGACGCTAGTAGCTGCGTTAATCCTCCAATAAAGCTCCTAAGTAGAATAGCAATGGCTCAAATAAATCGGAAAACAATTAAGGTTTTATTCAGGCTTGTTAAGGTGATTGAAAAATATCAGCAATGGCTCACTTTAGGTTCTTAACCATGATCTCTCCAGGATTATTTGTCGATCGGATTGGCCTATCGAGCTAGTCGTCACCATCTCCTAACATGCTGTGGATAGTTGCGTGGATCAGTTGCGTGGATCAATTGCTGAATCTGACTTTTACGGCTTGACTCGGTTATGTCCGACTGTCGTTGGTTGGCACAGCTTTAGCTAGCCTTTGGATAATCTGTAACCCTCTTAATCACAACCCACTCTGATTTGTCTAGACAATTTTGCACAGCCTGATTAAGTCCATTCCTTCAACAATTGCTTTAACAATCTAAGGGTTGTAAAAGTCATGCCAGTGGGCTTTTGAACCCACGTTCACGTTATCCGATCCCACTCGGAAAAGCGGAGGTCGGTTTACAGAAATACACTAAATAGCTACTGCTAGCTATTGCTTCAGCGTCCGGGGATCGAGGGCATCCCGCAGACCGTCCCCCAGGAGGTTAAAGGCTAGGGAGGTAATCACGATCAAAATGGCGGGGGGCCACACCAGCCACGGCTGTAGCACCAAAATTGAGGCATTGGTCGCGAGGCTGAGCATGTTGCCCCAGGAAGCGTCAGGTTGCTGAATTCCCAGGCCAATAAAGCTGAGCACCGCCTCGGCCAGAATGAAGCCCGGAATGGCCAGAGTGGCGGCAATAATGCCATAGGTGGCGGTTTGGGGCAGAATATGGCGGGTAATGATGTACAGGGGCTGCCCCCCCATGACTCGACTAGCCTGGACAAAATCCTGCTCTTTAATCGACAGCACCTGGCCCCGAATCACCCGGGCCAGCCCTGCCCAGCCAATCAATGAGGTGATCAGCACAATCAGGAGAAATCGCTGGGTACTGGAAATGCCCGGAGGCAGCACCGCTGCCAGGGCCACGAGTAAATAAATGCCGGGGATGGTCATCATCACTTCCACCAGCCGCATCAGTACCGCATCCACAGCACCGCCAAAGTAGCCCGCCAAGCCGCCCACCAGCATCCCTAAGGGGAAGGAAATGGCAATGCCAATCAGCCCCACACTCAGGCTGACCCGACTGCCATGCACCAGTCGGCTGAATTGATCTCGCGCTTGCTCGTCGGTGCCGAGCAGATTGAGCCGACCGGGACCAGCGGTATCAAACAACTTGAGTTGGCCAGCTTCGTTACGGTGCAGCAGTCGTATAGGAGAGGGCTGGCTGCGATCGACCACCAGCTCGCGATCGCCAGTCACCAGATCCACCGGCCCCTGGGTGGTGGGATACACATGGGGAAAGAACCGCCCTGTGTCCGCATCGCGCCAGTAAATTTGGGTAGGGGGCAGCAGCGACCCATTCAATTGGGCCTCGTAGGGACTATAGGGGGCGACAAAGTCAGCGCCTAACGCGGCCAAATACAAGAGGATCAGCAGAATAGCCCCTAGCTGGGCCAGGCGATTGGTTTTAAGCTTGCGCCACCAGGTCATAGCCAAAATTAAGGTGAGAGTTAGATGTGGATTACGGTTTTCTCGTTCTCCACCATAAACACATTTGAATAGAGGTTAGCAATAATCTGCTTGCCCTCTTGGGTTAAAGATAGGTAACGTAACCCATCTTGGATGTAAGGATGCACCACATTCCAATAAAATTTGGGATAGTTGGCCCGTAAATCGCCAGGATTCTGGTAGCCCAGATACTTATTCTGGCCGGTTTCCTCGAATTCGTAGAATAAGGCCGCAATTTTTTTCAAATATCGGGGATCGCTCAACTGGCCAATCAAGTCGGCGGCGCGGACTAGCCCAGGAAAGTTTTGGGTGTCCTGGTGATCTTCTTCTTTGGGGACCGGAAAGCGAGTCAGCTCAATATTGTGTTTCACCACGTCGGCCTCAATCAGTGGGTTGGCACCAAACCGCTCTTCAATGAACCGCTTGCCCCGATCGACGTGGTAAGGGGTGAGGGAGGCGTCAGAGGCCCCCGGTTGCAGCATCACCATTTCATCCCCCTGGCCCTTGGAGTAGAGGTGGTTGCGGTCCTGGTCGCAACGGCATACCCCTTTGACATAGCCAATGTCGTGGCACACCAGGGAAATAATGAAGTGCAGCCAATCTTTACAGGTGACCCCCCCTTCGCGGATGTGCTTGCCCCGCAGCAACTCCTGACCCACCAGGGTAACTAGAATGGTGTGCTCGACATTGTGATAGAGGGCATCACTATTGGCAATGTTTTCCAAGGCCATACTGCCAGCCCAGGCAATAATGTCTTCATAGTCGGGATTCTGACCGCCATAGGTGCGGTGGTACCCAATCCGTAACTTGGTAACAAAGTCGCTGATCAGGATTTCGGTGGCGTTAAACATGCCTAAGACCTGCCTTCTCTGAGTCGAATGGGGCTAACCACTGGCGTGAGGGGGAGAGTGACGACAGGGTCGGAACATACTCACGCAACTGATTACTTGTATTACACCAAACCGGGTTGATATAGCGCTGTGATTCCAATCAGCTCAACCACTGGCATTCCCTTAAACAATCCGGCCTGGGGCGCTATCCCTAGCCCAATCAACGATCCCAGGGATGACAGAGTTTAAGCCATAATGGAAAATAAACATTTCGTAACCTTTTTTGGTCATCGCATCCAAGGATCCCGCTGTGCAAAATATCCACGCTCCCCAATCTGGGCGGCCATCCCAAATCCCAACGACCAACGGAGATGAGCCAACCTCACATCACTCAGCCACAACCGCTGGGTCAGTGGCGTCCAAAGGTCGCTGGTGGA
>SLIY01000293.1 GCA_007135385.1 Leptolyngbyaceae cyanobacterium CSSed165cm_216 | reverse complement strand
TCATTGCCGAAGCCCCTGACGATTTTCGGCCCGTCTTAGCTAAAGCCCTAGTGTTGCAAGAGCAAGGGGACCAAGACACCGCCCAGTCACTGTTTGCTCAGGCCTCTGCTATGGCCCCAGCTCAGTTTAAAGACCAAATCGATCAGATGGCTAGCCAAAGCCCACCATCTGCTGTTGATGGCATGGAAGAGGCGTCCCCTACTGATTAAGGCGAAATCAATGTCTGGGGTAGCCGTCAGTAGCCGCTATTAACAGTGCAGCCCCCTGACTCCTGGATTCCCCATACCCAAGTTTGTCCTGGTTGACGTGATATCCGCAGAGTCTAGACTGAATGGCTAACGCACCGTCGGGATAGCCACCCTACCCTTGGGTGGTTTAACGGCTAGTCTAGGCGGGCGCTTGACTAGCCTCTGTGCCCCGGTTGGGTTTAGAGCTGGAGGAGGAACTGATAGCCTGCCCGCTCTCTACCGGTTGAAACTCAATATGGTTGATCAAGGTGGTGACAAAGGCAAACAGCAGAAATGGTAACGATAGCACCAAAATCAAGCCCACAGTCACTAAGGCAAACACCGGCTGCTGCGCCCCCATGAGCGCTAAAGAGGTTGCCAAGCTCAAGAATAAAATCACCAGCCAGACAATAATTTGGCCATAGATATCGCCAAAGGTGAGGGTACAAGCGAAACGATATTTGTTGTCGGTGTCCATGACACTGTCCTGCAATGATCTGTAGTTTTCAGCATATCGGGACAGCTCTATGGACTAGAGTTTCTCAACATTTCCACAAAAGTTGCAATGAAATGTTGCAGACTGGGCGGCGGTACCGATTGGATAGGGGGGAGCTATGAGCTACTGCTACATTATTTTTTACAAACCTTATAACGTCGTGAGTCAGTTCAGTGGCGATCGCCCTGCAACCAAAGATCCAGTTCCCCAGCCCAGTCAGCCGTCAACCAGACGGGGTGATCCGGATCAGCCGCCGTCAACCCTGAAAGACTTTATTACTATCCCTGATGTTTACCCAGTGGGGAGGTTAGATCGTGATAGTGAAGGACTGATGCTGCTGACCAACCATGGACCTATTCAGCATCGCTTAAGTCATCCCCGGTATGGCCACCCTCGGACCTATTGGGTACAAGTCGAGCACATGCCATCGTCTCAGGCCCTTGAACAGTTGCGTCGAGGCGTCACGATTCGGGGCTATCGAACCCGACCTTGCCAAGTGACCCAACTTGAGGCCGAGCCACCCCTGCCGCCACGAGTCCCGCCGATTCGGGAGCGCCGGGCTATTCCTACGGCCTGGTTGGAGATGACCTTGACAGAAGGGAAAAATCGTCAAGTTAGACGTATGACTGCTGCAGTTGGGTACCCTACGTTAAGGTTGGTAAGGGTGGCCATTGCTCATCTCAGCCTAGGTGCATTACAGCCCGGCGAATGGCGAGAGTTAACCCAGGTTGAGCGGCAAGCGTTATTGAGTCTGTAAGCAGGCCAAAGTGGTCTCTAGCAGCTACCAGCAGGTGCCTCTGCCAAGCTTTGTGAGCATATCTCTCATGCCTATCGCCCAGTAACCTCATTTCTCTAACGTTCGACCATCCTTTCTCAAGATGCTGTGTTGCCCTTTCTGTCAATTTGAGAATTCTGACTCGCAGCTATTTTGTGGCCAGTGTGGACGCTACCTGCAACGCTGGTGTGCAATTCGTATCCCCCGTGGCGAGGCATCTCCCCCAGCTAGGTCGAACGATGATAGCGCCTATTTAGATGCAGCTCAACGATATCGATACCTTGACAGCCTAGATCACCTAGCCAGCGGGCTAGTCTCCCTAGATAGGGTTTTAGACTGTGATGTCCAGGCCACGTCGCCGTTGGAATCGTTGCAGGAAGCCTGGTTCGACAGTGCCCCTGCGCCCCCCGCCGCGTCTGTGGGGCCGACAGTCCCCCCTGAGGCGATCGCCTATCTCGCTCTCCAGGTGGATGCTTTTCCAGCTGTACCTGAGTTGCATAATGCCTGGGAATCAGACCAATGGGCCGTTTTGTTGATAGAGGATCGGTTCCATTGGCAATCGTTGCTAGAAGCTTGGCCAACTCAGGACGCTAGCCCTGGTCAACAGATGCAGTGGCTATTTGAAATGACGCTGCTGTGGCAGGCTCTGGACCCTTGGCAAACCCAAACGACGCTACTAAACCCTCAGTCTTTAAAGGTAGATGCTAATTATGGGCTTTGCCTGACTCATTTGGATCCGGTGCCGGTGCCTGAATCATTGCCTTTGCAACGGTTAGGTCAATTTTGGCAGCGATCCCTACCCCTAACCCCCCATACCGCTCCCATTTTGGTGCAGTTGATTGAGGCTGTCGCTGACGGTACCCTGACCCAAGTGACGGATGTGCAAACGCAACTGGCGATCGCGACGGATGCTCTTCGTCCGGCTAACTGTTCCCATGAAACGTTTAATCCAACTGGGGCGTTGGCGGCCAACCCGGTTTCTGACGCCCCTGATTATTCTGAGGATGATGTCATGCTGGCCTTTCCGATTGATTGGGACGCCGATTCTGATACCGACGATCCAACTGATCCAGATCTCAAGGATTTGGCAGACTTAATGTCTTCACCTCTGGATTCTTCAGAGGATGAGGGCAATCCCCCTAACGAGTTGCCGACCACAATATTGCCGATGAAATTGGCCCAAGTGGATGATATTGGGCAGAGCCATGTGGGCCGACAACGTAACCACAATGAAGATTGGTTTTTGACCCAAACTCAGCTAACCCGAGCCAGTGATCCAAAACACGCCACCCTCAGTGCTAAGGGGCTATATATTTTGTGTGATGGCATGGGAGGGCATGCCGCCGGGGAAGTGGCCAGTCAAATGGCAGTTGAAACCCTGCGGAATTACTTCGCTGAGCGTTGGACAGATACCCTGCCCGATCAAGCGGCGTTAATAGCAGCTGTGATTCAGGCTAACCAGGCTATTTTTGACGTTAACCAAGCGAAAGCTAGCTCAGGAATTGGTCGCATGGGTACCACCCTGGTGATGGTGCTGTTACAAGACCTAACCATGACTGTCACCCATGTCGGCGATAGTCGTCTCTATAGTTATTGCAAGCGGCTTGGCCTGCAGCAGTTAACCGTCGATCACGAAGTCGGTCAACGAGAAATCTATCGAGGCATAGAACCAGCCATTGCCTATGCTCGCCCAGATGCTTATCAGCTCACTCAAGCCCTAGGGCCACGGGACCAATCTCACCTCAGTCCTATTGTCAGCTATCACGACATCAGCGAAGATACCCTGCTCATCCTATGTTCAGACGGGCTCAGCGACAATAATTTGTTAGAGAGCTACACCGACACCCATATTGCTCCGTTGCTCAGTGCTAGGACGAGCTTGGAGACCGGTGTGAGCCAATTGATTGATTTAGCCAACGAAAAAAACGGCCATGATAACATCACAGCCGTTGTCGTCAGAGTTAAGCTGAAACCCGATATGGGCTTTTTAGGCTAGAGGTAGTGCTGGCCCTGTAGCGGCGCAGCCTGCCTACAGCAGCTTATGGCCACCTAGGACCCCCTACTATCCTGGCTAGGGGGTAGGGGATCTTTGCGGTGCACTTGAGCCGAGGTTAGGCCCATGATGGAAGGAGGCCGAGGCCAGGCATCGAGGGATGCTTAGTCCTCTTCCCAGGACTGCACGGCCAGCAACTCCTGGATCGGGTCTTGGGTCGAAAATTCGAACTCTTCGAGTTCTTGCTTCCAATGGGCCCAGTCATCCCCAAATAGGAAGGCAATTTTCCAGATGGGATCGGTTGGTTGAACCATTTTGGATTTTTTCACTAAGGACTCCACTTGTCGCTGGAATTTCACCATAGGGTGGGCGACAGCGAGGTCGACAATGGCTTCAGTCATATTTCAGGTGTTAAAAGCTCTTCAGAATGTTCAATCTGTTGCCAGTACACACAACCTTGAGACTTATGTACTTACTAGCTTCAGATCTCAGTCAGGTAGCATAGCACAACATACCCAACAGCAAACAACTTTGTAGGTAAAGCTAACTAAATTATCTGGAGTAACGGGTATGAAACTCTTTATCGGCCCTTAGCCTGTCAAGTTTTAAGAAAAATTGACCACCCTCTCTGAAGAAAGCCCATATCGGACTGAGGGCGCTAAACCGATAAAACTATCAAACCAGTAAACTCAGGAAAATAGTTCAGCTAGGTAAACCTACAGGTTCGCAAAGGTAGCTGCCTAACTAAAGCTATCATAACTTGCTAAAAGTTGGGGGATCTTGGGTAACATCCGTCCTTTGAGGGAGGGGTAACCGTACTCGAAATTCCCTCACAATGGCACAGCCAATAATCGCTAAACTGGTCTTAGTTGTTACCCGTTGATCCATGGCCTCTTCTGTGCAGCCAGCTAACTCTCCCGTTGTCTTACCCCGCACCAGTGAGTCGGAAGACCTGAAGCGGATTCGCCATACATTCTCCCATGTCATGGCGATGGCGGTGCAAAAGCTGTTTCCCAAGGCCCAGGTCACCATCGGTCCCTGGATTGACTATGGCTTTTACTACGACTTTGACAGTCCGGAGCCCTTCACCGAACAAGACCTCAAAGCGATCAAGAAAGAGATGATCAAGATCATCAACCGGAAGCTGCCGGTGGTGAAAGAGACGGTCTCCCGGGCCGAGGCGGAGCAGCGGATCGAAGCGCTGGGCGAACCCTACAAATTAGAGATTTTGGCCGATCTGGAGGATCCAATTACTCTCTACCATTTGGGGGACGAGTGGTGGGATTTGTGTGCTGGCCCCCATGTGGCTACCACCGGGGATCTGCATCCCAAGGCCTTTGATCTGGAAAGCGTGGCTGGGGCTTATTGGCGTGGTGATGAAAACCGGGCTCAGCTCCAACGTATTTATGGGACGGCCTGGGAAACGCCGGAACAGTTGCAAGAGTATAAGCGGCGACGGGAAGAAGCCAAGCGCCGGGATCACCGGAAGTTGGGCAAAGAGTTAGGATTGTTTATTTTTGCCGATGAGGTGGGTCCAGGGTTGCCCCTATGGACCCCAAAGGGCACTATTCTGCGGGAAACGTTAGAAAATTTTCTTAAACAAGAGCAGGTGAAGCGGGGCTACCAGCCGGTGGTGACCCCCCACATTGGCCGGGTAGACTTGTTTAAAACCTCTGGGCATTGGCAGAAGTACAAGGATGACTTATTTCCGATGATGGGGGCCGATGAGGATGAAGGGTTTGTTCTGAAAGCGATGAACTGCCCGTTTCACATTCAGCTATATAAAGCGGCCCTGCGCTCTTACCGAGAGCTACCCATGCGTCTGGCGGAATTTGGCACTGTCTATCGCTATGAGCAATCGGGGGAACTGGGGGGCCTAACCCGGGTGAGAGGCTTTACCCAGGACGATGCTCATCTTTTTGTGACGCCTGAACAGCTGGATGACGAGTTTCTCAAGGTGGTGGACCTAATTCAGTCCACCCTGCGGGCTCTGAAGCTAGATAAGTCGTTTCGGGCTAGGCTGAGCTTCCGAGATCCTGATGCCGATAAGTATATTGGTTCTGAAGCCGCCTGGAACAAGGCGGAAAATGCCATTCGCCGCGCCGTAGAAACCCTGGGCATGGCTCACTTTGAAGGGGTTGGGGAAGCAGCTTTCTATGGTCCCAAATTAGACTTTATTGTGCGGGATGCCCTTGATCGCGAGTGGCAGTTGGGCACCGTGCAAGTGGACTATAACCTGCCTGAACGATTTAACCTGGAATATGTGGCTGAAGACGGTTCCCGCCAACGTCCGGTGATGATTCATCGCGCCCCCTTTGGTTCTCTGGAACGGCTGATAGGTATTTTGATCGAAGAATATGCTGGGGATTTTCCCCTGTGGCTGGCCCCGGTACAGTTGCGCCTGTTGCCGGTAACCGAAGAACAGGTGGGCTTTGCCCAATTGGTGGCGGAGCAGTTCGCGACCCAAGGAGTCCGGGTGGAAGTGGATACTAGCGGCGATCGCCTAGGCAAGATGGTGCGCAATGGCGAAAAAGCCAAAGTGCCGATCATGGCTGTGGTAGGGGCCAAGGAACTGGAGGCTAACGCGCTGAGTATCCGTACCCGAGCCCAGGGAGAAATGGGAGTGCTGCCAGTGGCTGATGTGGTGCAGCGGGTAACTGGGGCGATCGCCAATCGGGAAGACTTTTAGATCATCGCGCCTATAGTTGGCGCAGCTCCTCCAAGGATTCTTCCATAGCATCAATAATGGCGTTCACCTCTTGCACGTTCTCTTGCTGCTGTTGGACCACCATTTGGGTGAGCACCGCCATACAGGCGTCCATCCCGGCGGCAAACTCGTAGCGGCTGACGGTATTGTCCCCTTGAAAGGTGCCATCGGGATAGCCACTGACGCAGCCATGGACCCCCGCCAAATTTAGTAAGGCCTGGTAAGCCCAGTGGTCTTCGGGCACATCGCTAAACGGCATCACCAGTTCAGACGAGCCGTCTTGAGCCTGTGCCGAAGGAACGGGAGCGGCCAAGCTAGATGCCCCTAGCATTGCTGTCCCCAATCCCAACATTATTGCCCGTCGCAAGGGGGTGGATAACGTCATCGCCAATGCCTCATTCATCATCTCCTAGTGTGCCAAAGGTTACTCAAAAAGTGGTACTATCCACATCGCTTTCCCCCTCCCCCTGACTTTTCCACCGTTTGGAGCCTGATGTCGTGTCCCCAGCTGCCACCGTTACTGTGCCTGCGACAACCGCCAATATTGGTCCGGGATTTGATTGCCTGGGGGCGGCCCTGAGCCTGTATAACCGGTTTCAATTTACGGCTTTAGATGGGACGGCTGGGACGCTGACTATCCAGGTGACTGGGGATGAGGCCGATCGGGTTGCTACTGATAGCCGCAATCTGGCATACCAGGCCTTCAGTTATCTTTACCAGCAGCTAGGCCAGCCGGTGCCTGCCGTGGCGATCACCATTGATTTAGCGGTTCCCTTGGCCCGGGGGCTAGGGAGTTCGTCCACGGCGATTGTGGGAGGGCTGGTGGGGGCGAATCAATTGGCTGGGGCACCCCTAGATCAATCGGCCTTAACCCGGTTGGCCATTGCCATGGAAGGTCATCCCGACAATGTGGTGCCGGCGCTGACAGGGGGCTGCCAACTTGCTGTTGCCCCTGAATCCGTTGCCTCTGAGCCCCTTACCCCTGAGCAGGAGTCCTGGGTGCTTTGTCCGATCGCCTGGCATCGCGATCTGGTGCCCGTGGTGGCTATCCCTGACTTTGAGCTATCTACCGCCGCCGCTCGGCAAGTACTTCCCCAACGTTATAGTCGCGCCGATGCCATTTTTAATACCGCCCACTTAGGACTGCTGCTGCGGGGCTTAGAGACAGGGCGGGGGGATTGGCTGCGGGTCGCTCTCGGCGATCGGATTCATCAGCCCTATCGTCAGACGCTCATTCCTGGCTACGAGGTGGTAGCTGCCGCTGCTACTGCCGCTGGGGCATACGGATTAGTGATTAGTGGCGCTGGTCCTACCCTGTTGGCCCTGGCCCCCAGGGCCACCTCTGAAGCGGTGAGACAGGCGATGGCTGACAGCTGGGCACAGCAAGGCCAGCATGTTAGGACTCACCGCTTGAGTCTGGATATTGCTGGAGTCAGGATAACCTAGTGGTCTGTCAAAGCTAGAAATTAAGATAAGTGCTTTGCCAAAGCCTTTTATCTTCAGCGGGGTTGCCCCAATACGACAAGCATTACCGTCCCCTACCAGGGCTACCGTGTATACACATCTCGGCCCTCACCCCCAAGCCCTCTGGGCAGGCTACGCCAACCATCCCCCTCTCCCAAAAATGGGCGTAGCTTGCTTCTCGAAGAGTGGGGGAGGCCAGACAAGGCTTTCCGGCTCCCCTTCTTCCCCGTCCTGGGAGTAGGCCGTAGGACGCACGTAGCAGGGGTTGGGGGATGTAGAGCTTGCGCTTCCCGCAGGGTGGGAAAAGCCCTGGCGGCAAAGGTTCTGGAACTATATGTGTACACAGTAGCCTTCCAGGGAGGGGATTTTGGACCTTAATGATGCCAACCCTAAGATTAAAGCTTGACGCTGCACTAGGTTGCCATCGCTCAGATGCAACCAGATGCAACTCAACTTAATAATTCAAGGTATTGAGTTACATAAATGTGACCACTCACTTTGATTAAGGAAAATCCTTTGAGGCCCTCAAAGCCTTGTACTACCTTTATATCAGCGATTTTAATGTCAATGTTTTGCAATTCAATGGCAAAATTGCTTATCAAATGTTTATTAAGTTTCCTATACTAGAGCTGGCGCAAAGATAGGTATTTCTCTCTATCGATGTTGTGGTCCGGTTTGACCATCTAAGTTGTCCCTTAGGGGTAACGCTCCTTCCAGCTGAAGTCCTCCGACCTGATCCGCTAGGGTAGGCCGCCGCGAACAGCATAGGCAAATGGTCCTGGTGGCTTAGAAATCCAGGACAAGTGTCGGCCTTAAGCCGCACTGAAAACCGGAACGTCGAATGCGCTGGCTGTTTTGTATGTAATCCTCACGAGAATGGTCATGCTTACCGAGCAATTTCCGTGGCTAACGACCCTAGTTTTGCTACCGCTGCTAGCCATCCTGCCAATTCCAGTGCTACCCGACCGTAATGGTCAGACGCTTCGCTGGTATGCCTTGGGGATTGGTTTCATCGAATTTTCCCTCATTCTCTACACGTTCATTAATTTTTATGATCTGAATCAGCCTGGTCTACAACTGACTGAAAGCTACACCTGGGTTTCCCAGTTGGGTTTGACCTGGTCTGTGGGGGCCGATGGCTTGGCCATGCCTCTGGTGGTGCTGAGTGGTCTAATCACCACGCTGGCAATCTTGGCCTCTTGGAACATTACCAATCGGCCTCGGCTGTATTTCAGCCTGCTGCTGGTGATGTATAGCGCCCAAGTCGGGGTTTTCCTGGCCCAGGATCTGGTGATGTTCTTCCTGATGTGGGAACTAGAGCTGGTGCCAGTGTATCTGCTGATTTCTATCTGGGGCGGCCAAAAGCGCCTGTATGCGGCTACTAAATTTATTCTTTACACAGCGATCGGCTCTATCTTTATTCTGATAGCGGCATTGGCCATGGCGTTTTATGGCGACACGGTCACGTTCAATTTGACTGAGTTGGCTCAAAAAGATTACGCCTTACCCTTCCAAATTCTGGTTTACTCCGCCTTTTTAGTGGCCTTTGCGGTGAAGCTGCCAGTCTTTCCCCTGCATACCTGGTTACCTGATGCCCACAGTGAAGCCCCAGCGGCCGTGTCGATGATTCTGGCTGGGGTGTTGCTGAAGATGGCAGGTTATGGCATCATCCGCATGAATATCGAAATGTTGCCTGATGCCCATCTGTACTTTGCCCCGTTCCTGGCCATTCTGGGGGTAATAAACATCATCTATGCATCGATGACGGCATTTGCCCAAGACAACCTGAAGCGGCGCATGGCCTATTCTTCAGTGGCTCACATGGGGTTTGTGCTGATTGGCTGCGCTAGCTTTACCACCCTAGGCATGAGTGGGGCTATGCTGCAAATGATTTCCCATGGGTTAATTGCGGCGGCTATGTTCTTCTTATCTGGGGTAACCTACGAACGCACCCATACCTTGGACATGGATGTGATGGGCGGCATGGCGCGCAAGATGCCTACTACATTTGCCTTGTTTACGGCTGCCTCGATGGCGTCTCTGGCGCTGCCCGGCATGAGTGGGTTTGTCAGTGAGATTGCGGTGTTCTTGGGGATGGCCACGAGCGATGTCTACAGCACTAGCTTTAAGACCGTCATTATTGTGGCCTCGGCCATTGGGGTGATTCTGTCTCCCGTCTATTTGTTGTCGATGCTGCGGCGGATTTTCTACGGCGATGCCGGTCAAGTGGTTACCAAGACGGCCAACATTCTGGATATTCGTCCTCGGGAATCCTTTGTTGCCCTCTGTTTACTGGTGCCCATTATTGCGATTGGCCTGTATCCCAAGCTAGCGACTCAAGTTTATGACGTGAAGACGGTTGAGGTCGCTGGACGGGTGCAAAATACCCTACTGGTAGCTGAACATCCTGGTGCGCTTTACGATCATGTGTTGGCGGCACCCTCTGTGGCGATCGCGAATGCGGCTACTACTGCCGGAACCAGCGTGGTTGACTAGCGGGTTTAGCTGCAAGAATTTTCGATTCATCCGAAATTGCATCAAATCCAAGTCCAGACCTGGCGTTCTGCTGGTGGGATAACTCCTGTTCCCGAGCTGGACTTG
>SLIY01000184.1 GCA_007135385.1 Leptolyngbyaceae cyanobacterium CSSed165cm_216 | reverse complement strand
GCGATCGCAAAGGCACGGACCATCACTGGATAGATCGTGATCGCCCATTGCTGATCGGCGATCGCGCTTACCCCGGCGGCCAAGATCACCTGCTCTAGCTGCTGAGATAGGTTAAATACTGCCGCCCAGGCATGCATATATTCATAGTCCAGAGCATCCTGCTGCGTCTTCAATATCCCCAGCACATCTCGCCATTGCTTTTCAGACTGACTGGTTTGTCCCCACCGCAGCTTGCTGATCACAATATCTTCTGGGGAAGCCAAATAGACCTCAGGCCCATTGGGCAAAGGAATCAGGCGCCGTCGTTCGAACTTGAGCTGTTCGTATTCACTGGTGTCTGCCAGCACCAAATCGGCCCGGGAGATAGTTGCCACCTGGGTCACTTGCAGGGTGTGCATACGCCCCATAGCTACATCTTCAACCCCCGGTACATAAAAGTCTGCGGCTTCTAAGGCTGCGACCAGCGGCCCAAGGGCCTGCCGAGATACTGAAATCACCATGTCCAAATCGCGTGTGGTGCGCGGCTCGCCATAGGTGATGGCGGCCACACCGCCAGTCACGTAGTAGGGAACCTGCACAGTTAAAAAAAGATGGTGGAGCTGAGCCACCAACGCAGTGGCGTCCTGAATCCAGGTCATTTTGGAGCCGGTAGGGATATAGTGCGCGGGACAATCATCCTGCAACCAGACCTCCGCTAATTTACGCGCAAAGGCTGGCGGTGGCAGATGAGAGAACTGGCGACCTAAGCAGTCCAAAGACCATTGTCTAGCACTCTGCATCAGAGCAGCGGCCATACTTAGCCGCTCGGTGGGAGTCCGCTGACGCAGCAGATAAAAATCCAGTAGATCAGCCTCCAGGCTAGTGTCGTTGGCCTGGGGGCGATAGCCTGGGGGAGCACTTAATTTGGGTAATTGGGTGACCACTTCAGCGCCTGCTTAGACGGGGGGAGTCAAGTCTGCTGGTCTGATCTTATCGTTATTGATGACACCCAAGCCGAGGTAGGCCAGGCGTGGAGCAAGTTGAGTACAAGGTTAAGGTCTAACGGTGGGCCGCAGGGCGATCGCATCCCCCACCCGAAGATGTAGCTGCCGCTGGGCGCTGCCCTGGTTCACCGCTAGTTCCACATAGCCATGGCTACCGATCAAGGCCAGGGGTTGTCTGGGGGGTACAGCCCCATAGGCGGTGGTGCCCTCCAGGGCGAGATCCCCCACCACCACTTGCCAGGCGTCTGCCGTCACCGCCGTCGCTGGAATGGTCGTGATGGCATTGCCAAAGCGATCGCAATATTGAATCACCCCCTGTATCCCCTGGTCCGTTATTCGCACTGGGGGAATCTCTAACCGCACCAGCGACTGAATGGGAATCGATGGTCCCAAACGGTGTAGGGGAACGCCGTTGGCTAAATGGGCCATGGCCGGCGCAAAAATATCGCGACCATGGAAGGTCTGGCTGGGGTTGGGTACTCGCCAATAGGCGGGCTGAGTCAGGGCCACGGCGCCTAAAATCGGTACGGTGTCAATAATGCCGCTAAACAGGCCGTTGTCTGGACCCACCAGAAAGGCGCGATCGGTTTGAACCGCGATCGCCCGGCGGGTGGTGCCCACCCCTGGGTCCACCACCGCCCCGTGCACCGTCCCGACTGGAAAGTAAGGGTAGGCGCTGAGCAAGGCAAAGCGGGCCGCGGCCACATCTTGGGGGGGAATGTGGTGGGATAGATCCACCACTGGAACCGTAGGGCAGAGGCTGGCGATTACCCCTTTCATTACCCCCACATAAACATCTTGAGTGCCGAAATCAGTCAACAATGTCATGATCATGGTGTCTCTGGCCACCTAGGGCATCGGTACAGTCTGCCAAGATCCCTGGGTTCTTCACCCCGTCGACAACGAATTTTGGCACCCCCCAGCTAGAACCCAGGGATCTGTACTGCGTTCTCGTGGTCAGGCTTGGTAGTCCCCAGACTTGCCGCCGGTTTTCTGCAGCAACCGAATGCCAGTAATGGTCATGGATTTTTCCAGGGCTTTAGCCATGTCGTAGAGGGTGAGGGCGGCCACCGACACGGCGGTCAGGGCTTCCATCTCTACCCCAGTTTCTGCCTTGGTTTTGACCGTGGCCTGGATGGTGTACCCCGGCAGGTCAGGGTCGGGGGTAATCAGCACTTCTATTTTATTCAGGGGCAGGGGATGGCAGAGGGGAATCAGCTGGGCCGTTTGCTTGGCGGCCATAATCCCGGCAATGCGGGCGGTGCCCAGTACGTCTCCCTTGGGAGCATTACCCGCTTCAATGGTGGCCAGGGTGGTGGGCTGCATGGTGATCTGGCCGATGGCGATCGCCTGTCTCACCGTTTGCCTCTTCGCAGACACGTCCACCATCTGAGCCTGCCCCTGGGGGTCTAAGTGGCTCAGGGGAATAGTCGTTTCAGGATTATTGGACATCTCTAGAAAATACCCCTTAGATTGTGCTATTGTAAAAAGCCTGCAAGGGCGTGTAGCTCAGTGGACTAGAGCACGTGGCTACGGACCACGGTGTCGGGGGTTCGAATCCCTCCTCGCCCGTTTATTTTAAGCCT
>SLIY01000259.1 GCA_007135385.1 Leptolyngbyaceae cyanobacterium CSSed165cm_216 | reverse complement strand
CCCTAGAATTTGTGATTCCGGCCCGAGGGCTAGTGGGTTTCCGGGGGGAATTTATGCGCCTAACCCGGGGCGAGGGCATTATGAACCACAGCTTTCTGGATTACCGCCCCCTCTCCGGGGACGTTGAATCCCGGCGCAACGGTGTCCTGATTGCCTTTGAGGAAGGGGTGGCCACTTTCTACGCCCTGAAGAATGCCGAGGATCGGGGGGTGTTCTTTATTGTCCCCGGTACCAAGGTATATAAAGGGATGATTGTGGGTGAGCATAACCGCAGTCAAGATCTGGACTTGAACGTATGTAAAACCAAGCAATTGACCAATCACCGAGCCGCCAGTGGGGATGAACTGGTGCAGCTTCAGTCTCCCCAGGAGATGAGTCTAGAGCGGGCCCTGGAATATATCGGCCCCGACGAGTTGGTGGAAATTACTCCAGAGTCCATTCGCCTGCGTAAGCTATCTAAGAAGCTGGTGAAGCGATGAGTCGTTAACGATGGCACGGTTAGCCCAGTTAAATCGACGGTTAGAGCAGCGCTGGGTGGCCCCAGCCTATATCGGTTGGGTGTTGCTGGGCCTGGCGGTGTTCTTTTTTGCAGCGGCAACCAATACCCTAGCCGGTTGGCTATACGTCATGAGTGGCATGATTATGGGCCTGCTGCTGCTGGCGGTGCTCTTGCCCCCGCGTAACTTACAGGGGCTAGAGGTGCAGCGATCGGGGATTTCACCGGTTTCCGTTGGTCAGCCGATGATCATCAGCCTGGCGGTTAAGAACAGTCGGGGGCGATCAAAGGGGCTGTTTCAGCTAATCGACCCGATTCCCTCTCCCTTGGGGGAGGCGCCCACTCAGGCCTTTAGTGCCGTTGGACCTGGTCAAGCTCAGGACTGGCACTACCGATTAATCACCCAACAGCGGGGCGTTTATCGTTGGGCTGGGGTGTATTTGCGATCGGCGGCACCGTTGGGGTTATTTTGGTGTCGTCGCTGGGCCGCTGCCCCTGCAGAGGCGGTGGTTTATCCGCATATCTTACCGTTGCAGCGTTGCCCCATGATTGACACCCTGGGGCAGGCATCGGGGTTACACTGGCCCCAAAGCCCGCGGGTACAACCAGCGACCGAAGGCGTGACTCGAGCTCTGCGACCCTACCGTTGGGGAGACCCGACTCGGTTGATTCACTGGCGTACGAGTGCCCGTTATGGCGAATTACGGGTGCGCGAACTGGAGAAAGTAATTGCTGGCCAAGAGGTGATTTTAGCCCTGAATACGGCGGCCCGTTGGTCACCCGACCAGTTTGAACAGGCTGTGATTGCGGCAGCGTCTTTGTACGTCTATAGCCTGAATCGAGGATTGGCGGCGGCGTTGTGGCTACCCCACCAGTCCCTGTTACGAGGTTATCACAGGGTGTTAACGGTCCTAGCCGAGGTCCACCCCCTGGCCACCACCGATGCGGTTGATTGGCCTGATCAAGCGGTGGTTTGGTTTACCCCCCTAGAGGCGTCACAGCAATTGGCGGCTGGCAGTCAGCAGGTGGTGTGGGGGCCAGCATCGACGGCAACCCATGGCCGGGTCTTGTGGATTGACCCCCAGGCGGCGCTTCAACCTCAGCTGCAAGTCCTGCCATAGCCCTTCACGGCTACGCAAAAAAAGGGTACTCCGACAGAGTACCCTTCGCTGCTCCAGCTACAGCACAAGCTTGACTGGCCTGGGGGGTGGCTTATGCCCACCACCCCGAGGTAATGCTATGCCAACTGATGAAGTTCGGCTTCCAGCTGCTCTAGCAAGTCATTGTTGCCTTGGGAGCGAGCTACTTGAATCCGGTGCTCAATCGATCGCTGCATATTAATCCGATGAGCTGCAGCAGCATCTTTTAACAGGTACCGCCGCGCCTTCAGGACTGAATTGTCAGTGGACTGTACGGCCTGAAACACCGGCTGTCGGCCAAGCTGCTCGGCCAAGGGAGAAACCACCTTACCCTGAGGCGTCGTGGCATACCCCACGCCACGGTAGGTCATCGTGGCCACCGGCTGGGGAACCGGTACGTGACTAGCATAGGTGAAGTGAATGGGACGACCCCGATAGCACCCTGTTAGCTCACTCTCGTGTACCTCTAGGGATGGAGGATTGTAGTCATACTCCACACCACGGTAGCAAAGTTTCATTTAGTGCCTCCTGTATCCAAAGGGTTGAACAAACTGCTCGGCCAGAGTGCGTTCCTTCAGGAGTCAACTCCTTACTTCCGTCCAGGCTGCATTCCCTAATGCTTAGCTTGAGCTAACAGGCAGTCCCAGATGAACGTATTTCTGTATTCAATTTTACGAAATTAATTCAATGTCAACAAGTCATAGGATTTTTGGAAATTTTGTCGCAAATCCTTGAAACCCTTGCGAGCCAATGATCTCGACCTTTAGTTAGGGATCAGTGGCTTGGGCAAATCTTAACCTTGGGATAGACCCGCTGGCGGCTATGACTCCGCTGATAGGGTGGAGTAAAGGTCGGATAGTGGGTTGAACTCTGGTTTCTCAAGGCTCTCCCAAGCAGCGAGATTTAGACTATCCTGAAAAGAGAATAGTTACTTAACTTAATGCTTTGCTAAGCGACTTCACATTCTATGAAATGCATTATTAATCGCAGGGCTCAGTTTTCGGCGAGTCACCGCTATTGGCTACCGGAACTCAGTGGCGCTGAAAATTCAGCCAGGTTTGGCCCCTGTGCCAAAGCTCCTGGTCATGGACATAACTACGTGCTCTATGTCTCAATGGCAGGAGATCTGGATCAGTACGGTATGGTGCTGAATCTGTCTGAAGTGAAACAGGTGATTAAGCGGGAGGTGACCAGCCAGCTTGATTTTTCATACCTGAATGAGGCCTGGCCAGAATTTCAGCAAACCCTACCGACTACCGAATATCTGGCTAAGGCAATTTGGGATCGGCTGGTTCTCCATTTGCCCGTGGTTAAAATTCAGCTGTTTGAACACCCAGAACTTTGGTCAGAATACCTAGGAGAAACTATGGACGCTTACCTTACTGTCAGCACCCATTTCAGTGCTGCCCACCGGTTGGCTTCGCCCCGCTTAAGCTACGAGGAAAACTGCGAGATTTATGGCAAATGCGCCCGCCCCCACGGCCATGGTCACAACTATCACCTGGAGGTGACGGTCAAGGGGACGATTGATCCTCGCACCGGCATGCTGGTGGATTTAGCCCAGTTACAGGCCGCCATTGATGACCATGTGGTAGAACCCTTTGACCACACTTTTTTGAATAAGGACATTCCTTATTTCGCTGAAGTGGTGCCCACGGCCGAGAACATTGCAGTACATATTCGCGATCGCCTGCAACAGCCCATCAGCGACCTGGGAGCTAGTCTGCACAAGGTGAAATTAATTGAGAGCCCGAACAATTCGGCTGAAGTGTACTGTACGCCAAACGCCGCTGAAACCCCACTGACCTCTGAGGCTGTTCCCCAATTGGCGTCAGTTTAAGCGGGATGGGCTGGGTTCCTGGGTTACTTCTGGACAACTAACGAGAACAGGGCAGGTGTGTCATCGGCACACCTGACACCTAGAACCTGACATCTTCAGCCAAGGGAGCTGTATCTCGGCCAACCGACCCTAGCCCTTAGGGCGTTTCTGGGTGTCATAGCTTTCATAAGCCGTCACAATCCGCTGCACCAGTGGGTGGCGCACTACATCGGCTTGGGTCAATTGGCAAAAGGCAATACCATCCACAGGCTTGAGAATTTTTTGCGCCAGGATCAGCCCTGACGTCTGCATTTCAGGCAGGTCGGTTTGGGTCACATCTCCAGTCACTACCATCCTGGACCGAAAGCCTAGCCGGGTCAGCACCATTTTCATTTGAGCTGGTGTAGTGTTCTGGGCTTCGTCCATGATCACGAAGGCGTTATTCAGTGTGCGACCGCGCATGTAAGCCAAGGGGGCAACTTCAATAATGCCGCGTTCCATTAAATTGGTAATTTTCTCGGGGTCGATCAGCTCGTGGAGGGCGTCATAGAGGGGCCGCAGGTACGGATCGATTTTTTGCTGTAAATCCCCAGGCAAAAACCCCAGTCGTTCTCCCGCTTCTACCGCTGGTCGAGTTAAGATTAGCCGTTCGTATTCGTTGTTCAGTAGGGCTTGCACCCCGACCATTGTGGCTAAGAAAGTCTTGCCAGTACCTGCGGGACCAATGCAAAACACCATATCGTGGGTGCGCAGGGCCTTGATGTACTGCTTTTGGCGGAAGGTTTTGGCTCGGATGACGTCACCCCGACGGGTACGAGCGATGACGTCCTGGTGAATAGCCTGGAGTTGCTCTACTTGGTCGGTGTCGAGGGCATGACGGGCGGTCATGATATCCGCTGTGGTCACGGCCTGCCCAGGCCCCCATATTGGCTCTAGGGCTGCTACTAGACGATGGGCCAGGTCTGCGCCGTTTTCAGTTCCAGAAATTAATAATTCTTGGCCTCGCAGCACCAGGGAAGCACCGGTCTGACGGGCTAATAGCTTTAAGTTTTCGTCTCGATAGCCAGAGAGGGCGATCGCGCTCTCTGGGCTAGGCATAGAAACGCGAACCGAAGAAACCATGCAGTAGGAGTGGCAAAGGCTAGGGATCGACTAAGCGTTTAAGCAAACTTGAAGTAAACGCTAGAAAATTGGCCGGTAACTTGCTGGGTGCTAGGGAGACCTGAGTGCTAAGGAGATTTAGGACGAGGCCGGGGTTTGGGGCGGTGATGCCCGGCCCCTTGTTGGTCAGCCTGACGGTGTGTGCGAGACTTTCCTGCACTATCTCCCCCGCCTTGCTCAGTTGCGCCATACACATCAAAGTAGGCTGACCAACCCGTCAAGGCCGCAGTTGCTCTAACCACAGTGCGGATAGCCTGGATATTGCGACCACCCCGCCCAAAGACTCGCCCTCGTTCATCGCCATCAAAGGCGATCCGAATCCAAACTTTCGACTGAACCGAGTTCTCTTCACAATCAATGCGAAGGGAATCAGGAGAGTCGAGAAAGGGTTCTACTAAGAACCGTACTAGTCCTGAAAAGTCAGGCCTGTCCATGGTGGTGCTGGGAGGAGTTTTAAGGCTAAAACGGCGCAAGCTGCAAGGCTATGACTCAGCCTTGAGTTGCTCAAAAATATTCGCCTTCTCAAGGATATGTTGGACCGTCTTAGTGGGCTGGGCTCCCTGCTGTAAGCGGCGAATAATGGCCGGAACGTCCAGCCGAGTTTCATCAGTGCGAGGGTTATAGAAGCCAAGTTCTTCTAAGGGGCGACCATCACGACGATTGTGGCTGTTCATGGCCACGATCCGGTAGCTGGCTTCCCGTTTTTTACCAAAACGCTTGAGTCGGAGCTTAATCATAAGGCTATAGCGGCAAAACCTTTGTCAAAAGTGCAGGGTGAGCATAGCCCTAATGCCCCAAGGCACTAGGTTTAATTCACAAGTCTCTTATCTTAACACTAGTTCTGCTTAGACCAACACCCTGACTGGCTAAACAGCGTTTGGCTAACCCTAAGTTGCGCGTTAACAACGTGAGTGGGACATCCCCCTGACGCGTTGTTGATTAAATGCTGATATCACTAAGTGCTGACATTACGGCTCTCCGAACGGCTCTCCGAGAGGCTAAGTCGGGAATTTTTGGCCATGATTGTCCTAATATCACCATGCTGCTGCCACTAATACCCCTTAAAATGATTTGGATTTTTCGTAAGCACCCCTGCCGCCTATGCCTCGCCGTGATGACATCCATAAGATTCTGCTGATTGGCTCTGGGCCAATTGTGATTGGCCAAGCCTGTGAGTTTGATTACTCTGGCACCCAGGCCTGCAAGGCGTTGCGGGAAGAGGGCTACGAGGTCATTCTAGTGAACTCGAATCCGGCCACAATTATGACCGATCCAGAGACAGCGGATCGGACCTATATCGAGCCTTTGACCCCAGAGATTGTGGAACGGGTGATTGAGCGAGAGCGCCCTGACGTGATGCTACCCACCATGGGCGGCCAAACGGCCCTGAACATTGCGGTCACCCTGGCTAAAAATGGTGTGTTAGAGCGCTATGGGGTGGAGTTAATTGGGGCGAAGTTGGCGGCGATTGAGATGGCCGAAGATCGCAAGTTGTTCAAAGAAGCCATGGGCCGAATTGGGGTCGGGGTGTGCCCCTCGGGGTTGGCGGAGACGATGGATGAAGCGCGGCAGATTGCCCAGCAGATTGGGACGTTTCCCTTGATTATCCGCCCGGCCTATACCCTGGGGGGAACGGGTGGGGGAATTGCCTATAACCAGGAAGAGTTTGAAACTATCGCTAACTCTGGCCTAGATGCCAGCCCGGTGTCGCAAATCTTAGTTGAGCAATCCCTGTTGGGCTGGAAGGAGTATGAGCTAGAAGTAATGCGGGATTTGGCGGATAACGTGGTGATTATCTGCTCGATTGAGAACCTGGATCCGATGGGGGTGCATACAGGCGATTCGATTACCGTGGCCCCGGCCCAAACCCTGACCGATAAGGAGTATCAGCGGTTGCGGGATGCTTCGATCAAAATCATCCGGGAGATTGGGGTGGAAACGGGGGGATCGAATATTCAGTTTGCGGTGAATCCCGACGATGGGGAGGTGATCGTGATTGAGATGAACCCACGGGTGTCCCGCAGTTCAGCCCTAGCCTCTAAGGCAACCGGGTTTCCGATCGCTAAGTTTGCCGCTAAGTTGGCGGTGGGCTACACCCTGAATGAAATTTCCAACGACATCACCCAGAAAACCCCGGCTAGCTTTGAGCCCACCATCGACTATGTGGTGACCAAGATCCCACGGTTTGCCTTTGAGAAGTTTCCTGGCACCACAGCCACCCTGACCACCCAAATGAAGTCGGTGGGGGAAGCGATGGCCATTGGCCGCACCTTCCAGGAGTCGTTTCAGAAAGCGTTGCGCTCTTTGGAGACTGGCCGGTCAGGGTGGGGCTGCGATCGCGCCGAAACCCTACCTAGCCTGAATGAAATTCGGCCCCGGTTGCGGACCCCCCATCCTGACCGTATTTTTGAACTGCGCCACGCGATGCAGTTGGGCCTGACGGTGGATGACATCTACCAGTTGACGGGTATCGACCCCTGGTTTTTGAACCAGTTGGCTGGATTGCTGAAGACTGAAAAGTTCCTGAAGCGCACGGCCTTGGCTGACCTCAGTGCGGCCCAGATGCGAGCGATTAAGCGGCAGGGCTTTAGCGATCGCCAGATTGCCTATGCCACCCGCACCAGCGAAGATGCCGTGCGTCAGTATCGTCAGGACTTAGGGGTGATTCCCGTCTATAAAACCGTGGACACCTGTGCCGCCGAATTTGAAGCCTTTACCCCCTACTACTACTCCACCTACGAAGACGAGACCGAAGTCCTCCCCAGCGATCGCCCTAAGGTGATGATCCTCGGTGGCGGTCCTAACCGCATTGGCCAGGGTATTGAGTTTGACTACTGCTGTTGCCATGCCTCCTTTGCCTTACGGGATGACGGTTACGAAACGATCATGGTCAACTCGAACCCGGAAACGGTTTCGACCGACTATGACACCAGCGATCGCCTCTACTTTGAGCCCCTCACCAAAGAAGATGTGCTCAATATCATTGAGGCGGAGAACCCAGTGGGGATTATCATCCAGTTTGGTGGCCAAACCCCACTGAAACTGGCCCTACCCCTGCAGCAATACCTCTCAGATATTGAAGCCAACTCTGTGGGATCGCACGGCAGTGCGCCCCCATCCACCCAAATCTGGGGCACCTCACCAGATTCCATCGATATCGCCGAAGACCGGGAGCGATTCGAGGCCATCCTGCGGGAACTGGATATCCTACAGCCTCCCAATGGGATTGCCCGCAGCTATCAAGAGGCGTTGAAGATAGCCCAAGCGATCGATTACCCCGTGGTGGTGCGCCCCAGCTATGTACTCGGGGGCCGGGCGATGGAAATCGTCTATTCAGACGCTGATCTAGAACGCTACATGACCTATGCGGTGCTAGTGGAACCAGACCACCCGATCTTGATCGATCAGTTTTTGGAAAACGCCACCGAAGTGGATGTGGATGCGATCGCCGATCACACCGGTCAAGTTGTGATTGGTGGGATTATGGAACACATCGAACAGGCCGGTATTCACTCTGGGGACTCCGCCTGTTCCATCCCCACCATTACCCTGTCTGAAGCCGCCCTAGCCATCATCCGCGATTGGACGATTAAGTTAGCTAAACGGCTGAATGTGATTGGGCTGATGAATATCCAGTTTGCGGTCAAGGGTGATCAGGTGTATATCCTAGAAGCCAACCCTCGTGCCTCCCGCACCGTGCCATTTGTCTCCAAGGCGATCGGCCATCCCCTGGCCAAGTTAGCGGCACGGGTGATGTCTGGTAAAACCTTGGCCGAGTTGGGCTTTACTAACGAAGTAATCCCTACCCACATTGCAGTTAAGGAGGTGGTTCTGCCCTTCGATAAGTTCACTGGCACCGATGCCCTGTTAGGCCCTGAGATGCGCTCCACCGGGGAAGTGATGGGGATTGATCTGGATTTTGGCAAAGCCTTTGCTAAAGCGGTGCTGGGGGCCAACCAAAAGCTCCCCCTGCAAGGCACCATCTTTATCTCCATGAATGATCGCGACAAAACCACCGTCATCCCCGTAGCCAAAGACTTAGCCGATTTGGGCTTTAAGCTCATTGCCACCGCTGGCACTTGCAAAGCGCTCAAAGATCAAGGCCTCACAGTCGATCTGATTCTCAAGGTCCATGAAGGGCGGCCCAATATCGAAGATGCGATTAAAAATAACGAAATCCAGCTGATTATTAATACTCCAACCGGTAGTACAGCCCTAGAGGATGATCGCTCCATTCGCCGTACTGCCTTAGCTTATAAGGTGCCGATTATCACCACGATTGCCGGCGCTAAAGCCACAGCAGCAGCGATTCGCTCTTTACAACAGCAGCCCTTGCAGGTGAAGTCCATCCAAGAGTATGTGGGGACGTAGAAACCACAGTCAGAAGACAGGAGTTTAGCAGCTAGGAGAGTACCAACTTCTGGTTTCTGGCTCCTGAGGTCCTATTTAGGGATGCGCCTCAAACTGAAGTACCCACTAGAGCCGTTACCCCATAATGGATTCCCGCCTGACGCGAAAGCGACTGGCGCGTAGTTCACGTGAATCCCCCGCTATGCTGGCCGTCACCAAGTTCGCCGCAAAATATAGGGGATCAATTCTCAGCGATAACCTACTGGAGCATCAGTACAGTGCGCCAGAATTGTCAGGCTTTTGATTTTATTGAAAGTAAATTTTAGAGCACTCCTCACCAGAACTCAGGGATTTGCATGGGGGTTCTGGAGGCAGATAACGCGATTTTTCATACCCAGAAGTGTAACCATAATTAATTGTTCTAAATTATAAACTTGATTGTCAAATTGTAAAATTGCTTATATATTTCCCATCGATTATTGGCCTGATCGCTTCATGCTTCATTGCTTGGGTCAATAAATTGCCAAAATGTTATTTATCAATAGTACTTCTAGTACAACCAGAAGCTCTACAACCAGAAACTCGCATTGCGACACTCGATGACACTCAATAGGAGAGACTATGAGCAGCGAAAGTAAATGCCCCTTTATGGGCGGAATCCAAAGAGCTGCGGCTGGCCATGGCACGTCTAACCGAGATTGGTGGCCGAATAAATTAAATCTGAATATCCTCCACCAACACTCACCCCGGGCCAATCCCATGGGGGAGTCGTTTAACTATACTGAAGCGTTCAAGAGCCTCGATTTTGCGGCCTTGAAGGCAGACCTGTTCGAACTGATGACCACCTCCCAGGACTGGTGGCCCGCTGACTACGGCCACTATGGGCCACTCTTTATCCGCATGGCATGGCACAGCGCTGGCACCTACCGCATTGGTGATGGGCGTGGCGGCGGCGGTACTGGCAACCAGCGATTTGCGCCGATCAACAGCTGGCCCGACAACGCCAATCTCGATAAAGCCCGCCTGCTGCTGTGGCCGATCAAGCAGAAATACGGCGAGAAAATCTCCTGGGCTGACCTGATGATTCTGGCGGGTAACTGCGCCCTAGAGTCGATGGGGTTCAAAACTTTAGGCTTTGCTGGTGGACGCGCCGACATTTGGGAACCGGAAGAAGACATTTACTGGGGTTCTGAGGGCGAATGGCTGGGGGATCAGCGTTATACCGGCGATCGCGAGCTGGAAAACCCCCTGGCTGCGGTCCAAATGGGGCTGATCTATGTGAATCCAGAAGGCCCTAATGGCAATCCTGATCCGGTTGGGGCGGGCCAGGATAT
>SLIY01000445.1 GCA_007135385.1 Leptolyngbyaceae cyanobacterium CSSed165cm_216 | reverse complement strand
AGGCCAAAAAGCTGCCGATTCCGGGAGAGATTAAGGCCACCAGACCGCTGACCAGGCCCCCCAGGCTAATCACCATCACCAGGGGAGTGGCCACCATGTTGAGCAGAATGCTGTAGGTGGTCAGGGTATTGAAGTAGTACAGAGACAGGGGAATACACCAAATATAGGCCGCAATGGGCACCGCCGCCAGGGTGGCCAGGGTGGTGGGTAACCACTCTAGACGCGCCGTGATCGGCTTGACACTCACCACCAGGCCCAGGGTCGCCACTACGCTGAGGCGAAACCCGACATCGTCAACCCAGGTGGGGTTGACCAACAGCAGTAAGGTCACGGCCAACAATAGGCAGCCGATGGGGTTGGTTTTGCGCTCTAGGGTGAGGCCCACCAAGGCCCCTACCCCCATCAGGGCGGCTCGCATCACACTGGGTTGCCCCCCGGTCAGCAGAATGTAGCCGGCCAGGGTGACTAGGCCCACCAGCAGCTTGACCTGGGCTGGGTTAGTCTGGCGAGCGGCGATCGCTGGATGTCCCATCACCGCCAGCACTACCCCTAGCACCAGAGACACATGAAACCCACTGGCCGCCAGGGTATGGGCCATGCCCGCTTGCACAAAATTGTCTTGGATGTCGTGGGGCACTTGGACCGCTCGCCGTCCTAGGGCCATGGCGCTGACCAGGGGGCCAGCCCGCTCTCCCAAACTAGCCTGGTGGGCCTGGGCAATCCGCGATCGCAACCGCCAGGGCCGCCACCAGGCCGGGGCACCGTCTGGTTCTAGACGTACCCACTGACCCCGCAACCCGGCATAGCTACGCTGGTCGGCCAGGTATTGGCGGAAGTCAAAAGCATTGGGGTTCTTAGGCTCTGAGGGGGCGTACAACTGGCCCCGCACCTGCACCCGCTGCCCTGGAAATAGTCCTTCAATCGCCTCCGCTGAGGTGGTGACATAGAGTTTGCCGGTCACCGTTTCTGGCGATCGCAGGGGGAGACCATTGTCGTCCAGTCGATTGAGTTGGTCAGCCTGTAGCCAGAACTGCCCCCCACCATTGCGGGTTACCCGGGGCATAGCCTCGACCCAGCCTGCCACCGCCTGCTGTACCCCAGCCGCTTCCCCTTGGGTGAGCAAGTGGCTGACGTCTAGCGCCCCTGGCCCCGGATACCGCCAACCATAATTCAGGGCCGCCACCAGGCCAATCATGCCCGCCACCCACCAGAGGGTCGCTGAAGGACCAGTCCGCCACCATCGCGGCAGCAGTAGGGCGGCCAGTCCCCCAGTCCCCAGGGCAATACCGGCGGCCAGGGTTACCCCAGTCCAGAGGTCCAGTCCCACAGCGCGAACCAAGACCCCTGCCACCACCAAGGCCGCGCCATAGGCACTGCACCAGAGCCAACCCGCCATTGCATTCATCATGTTGTCCTGCACCCAAATCTGGAGCTAGAAAGCCCAAATTAGGGACCAGGGGGTAAAGGAATGCCTGGGAATCCGCCAGATGGCCTAGCTGGGATACCTTAGACCGTGGCCAGTAACTTATCGATATTTTTGGCAGTTTCGAAGAAGTAAGCGGCGTTTTCTTCAGGGGTGCCCGGCAGAATCCCGTGACCGAGGTTGAGAATGTGCCCCCGGTTGCCAGCCTTTTTGATGGTGTCAAGGATGCGATCGCGAATCAGGTCCTGGGAGCCAAATAAAATCGCTGGATCGATATTTCCCTGGACGGCAATATTCGGCCCCAGGCGACGGCGAGCCTCCGCCATATCCACAGTCCAATCCACACTAACGATATCGACCCCAGACTCGCCCATCAGGTCAAAGATGCCAGCACTGCCACTGATGTAAAGAATCAGGGGGGTATCGGGATGGGTCTGCTTTACCTGCTGCACTACCCGCTGCTGATAGGGCAACGCAAAGGTGCGGTAGTCCATCGGGCTCAACTGCCCGGCCCACGAATCAAACAACTGCACCACCTGGGCTCCGCAGTCAATCTGATAACGCACATAGGCGGCAATATTGTCCGCTAACTTACCCAGCAGAGTATGGAGCATGGCCGGCTCCCGAAAGGCCATCCCCTTGATGTTGGTGTAATTCTTTGAGGTTTTACCTTCCACCGCATAGGCCGCCAGGGTCCAAGGAGAGCCCACAAACCCCAGCACCGCCGCCTCATTCCCCACCTCCTGCCGCAGGGTTTGCAGAATGGTGCGAATGTAGGGCAGGGCCGTTTCGGGGTCAAGGTCGTGGACCGCATCAATTTGGGCCTGGGTGCGGATCGGCGGATCGATGACCGGCCCCTTACTTTCCACAATGTCGAAGGGAATCCCCATACCCGGCAGGGGGGTGAGAATGTCAGAGAACATGATCACCCCGTCAGGGCGAAAGGCTCGCCAGGGTTGTAGGGAGATCTCAATGGCCAGGTCAGCATTCTCAGACCGCTCCCGGAAGGAAGGGTATTTGTCTCGCAGATCACGGTACACCTTCATATAGCGTCCGGCTTGACGCATCATCCATACCGGCGGACGATCGAGCACTTCGTGGCGGGCAGCGCGGAGTAGATAGGGTACCTGGTTCACTGCGGTCATTGAGGCGT
>SLIY01000056.1 GCA_007135385.1 Leptolyngbyaceae cyanobacterium CSSed165cm_216 | reverse complement strand
TAAGCTGCTAGAACAGGCTTGGGACATTCGTAATCTTTAATTATCCGGACGGGCAAGACAAGGCCATGAATAGAGACTCAGATATCCCTAGAGAGATCCTGTTGAGGCTTCTATTTGAGCCCTTGTCAGCAGAGGACTCTCCCTCCCAAAACAGCCCCCACCGATCGTCTGCCAGCCAACCTCAACCCGATGCTAGGGAGGGGTTTGGGCGTTCATCCCAATGGCTTCCAGAAGAGGGTTGGGATATCGAGTTCGATACCCCCATCGATGCAGACCCAACTGCCGTTTTTGATCCTGGAGATGTTCCTGTCGTGCAAACTCATTTTGAAAGCCTGATTAAGCGTCGCTTAAAGCAAGAAATTGCCCAGCACCCTCCCCTATTCCCTTGGGAAAAAGGCTTACACGATTATCCCGATACGCTCAATGCTGACTCATCTTCGGTTTGGTTAGACCACCTGCGTAGTCTAGAAGTTCCCGCCGGTATCCCGGATGACATTTTAGCTGAGCTCCTCAACCAGTGCCAACGGGTGGCGCAGGTAACCCAACAAACTGGGCGGCGGTTAGTTCAGGCGGTGGAAACCCTATTCCCCGACCAAACCCAGACCTTAGAGGCGATCGCTGGCCTAGTTGCCCGTCCCGCCTATCGTTCCCAAGCCCAAACCCTACAAACCGTTGACTACGAGAGTGCTTCCCCCCAGAAGCAAATAGCGCTGTCAATGCTCGCAGCCCAAAGCATTTTTGCCGCCCTCTCGCTAACGGTATCGGCAGCGGCACCCACCGCCCAGCAGGAATGGATGACCCCGGCGGGCATGCTCAGGGTCCAGGCCACCTATCGCCCTGGACCCAGTCCTCAACTGCGGATAACAGCGGCCCTACCCACCGCAGGCCACTTAGCGCTTGGGGCTGATGCCGCTGGTCTACGGTCCCAGCGGGATACGGCCGGGGAGGTGGTTGCACACCTGGACGCCCCTCAGTTGAATTACCCCTATGGCCTCACCATTGCCCTGGCCGACCAGGCCATCAGCCCCCTCAGCTTTGTGGTTACCGTTGGGGATGAGGAGGCGTAAAGCGCTACGGGGCAGACCACTAGATAAGAAGAGTCGGGGCTAAACCGCGATCGTATCACCCCGGGGGCTTGAGCTAGCATGGAAGCGACTCTTTTGATGCCGCTACTATGGTTACTGCTCGTTGGCTGCAGGCGTCTCGCCTAGGGAAGCCCATCCCCTCAGACCAAATTGAAGACTCGCTACTGTTGCGGGTACTGGTTCAAGGGTTGGTTACCCTGGGCATTGTGTCGGTTTCAGTAGCGGCCATTGGGGTTACCGCCACCTCCCTCTGGAATCTGTTAGCGATTCCCCTGAGTGCATTGGGAGCCGCCTTCAGTTGGCACCGGCGACGCCAGCCCAACCATGTGGTAAAAGGGTTCATCGCCATTGGCATGTTGCTGGCCATGGCGGCCTTTTTCGCCCGCTTATTAGCGCAACCAGGGGATACCCGGATTGTGCTGGCCGAACTGCTGGTGCAACTGCAAGTACTCCATAGTTTCGATCTACCCCGCCGCAAAGATCTGGGCTACTCGATGATGATCGGGTTGATTTTGCTGGGGGTGGCGGCCACCATTAGCCAAACCCTGGCCTTTGCACCTTTACTACTGCTGTTTTTGGCCCTAGCGATGCCGGTGCTGGGGCTAGACTACCAGTCACGCCTGGGGCTAAAGGCCGTGTCTTGGGCGGATCTAAAAGCGTCGGCAGAACTCAAACGACTGTTGGGGCTATTGGGGTTGACCCTGGGGCTGGGGTTGTTGATTTTTGTACTGCTCCCGCGGCTGCCAGGGTATCAAATCCGCAATTTTCCCGTTAGTTCAACCATCGACACCCAGGAGGAGTTTGATGGCCAAGCCATTGATAACCCCGGTTATCTCTCTGACGCCGCCGATGGTGAAGATTTTGACGAGGATGGGGCGGGCAGTATTCGCGGCTCTGGCAAACTCAGTGGCCCAGGACTCGTCGATACCACCTCCTACTACGGCTTTAACCAGCAGATGAACCAAAATCTGCGGGGGACCATGACCCCCCAGGTGGTGATGCGAATTCGATCTCAGGCCCCTGGATTTTGGCGGGTGCTGGCCTTTGACACCTACACCGGTCAGGGGTGGGATATTGCTCGTAATGATGAAACCCGCACCCTACGACGATCTAACTTTTCCCAACAAACCCTGCTGCCGATTGAGCCTAAGCTGGGACGCCAGCGGGAGGTGGTGCAAACCTATACCCTGGTGAATAACTTTCCCAATTTGATTCCGGCCCTCTATGAAGCACGGGAGCTATATTTCCCCACCCGAGAGGTGGCCATCGATGCAGAGGGCAGTTTGCGATCGCCAGTTGGCCTAGAAAAAGGGTTGACCTATTCCGTGGTGTCACGGGTCCCCTACCGCGATCGCACCCAGTTACAAGCGGCCACCACCACCTACCGATTAGGTATTGAAAACACCTATTTGCAGGTACCTGACACGATTCAAGCGCGGGTCAAAGCCCATACCGAAGCCCTGCTGGACACCTCCCCCAACCCCCTCACCGACCCCTACGAAACGGCCTTGTTTTTGGCCCAGGCCCTTAAACAGGGCTACAGCCTACAGCCAGATATGCCTTTCCTGGCGGCTGATCAGGACCTGGTGGAAACCTTCTTATTTGAAACCGAAGGGGGATACCCCGATCACTTCTCCACCGTGTTGACCGTGATGCTGCGCTCCATCGGCATTCCCGCCCGCTTGGTGGCTGGCTTTGGCGAAGGGGAGTTTAACCCCTTCACTGGCTTCTATGTGATTCGCAATACGGACGCCTACGCCATTACCGAGGTGTATTTCCCCCAGTACGGCTGGTTTGCCTTTGACCCCATCCCTGGCCATGAGGTGATCCCCCCCAGCATTCGGGATTCCCAAACCTTTGGGGTGGTACGACAATTCTGGAACTGGCTAGCGGGCTGGCTGCCCTCCCCGGTGATGGGGTGGATCAACGGGGTGATGGCGCTGTTAGCCCAGGCCCTGGGTCAACTGGTACGCGCCCTGCTGGGGCTGCTGCGCCTAGGCTGGGTAGGGATTATGCTGGGGCTGGCAGGGGCGATCGCTCTGGGGTTTTTAGCCTGGCTGGCCTACCGAGGGTTACGGCGCGGCTGGGGCCAGTGGCAACGGCGCAAGCTGCCCCCCACCGAACGACTTTATCAACAGATGCTGACCTGGTTTACCGATCAAGGCTTACCCAAACAGGCTTCCGAGACCCCCCTGGAATATGCCCAGCGACTGTACCACCAGGCTAAGGCTCCCCAAGCCCAAGCGGCGAATGAAATTACCCATGCCTACGTGCGTTGGCGCTATGGCGGCGAGCCCCAAAACTTAGCCTATCTGACTGCACAATTACGCACGATTCGGCACTATCGTTCCCGGCGGCGATTTGCCCGCTCCTAGCCCTTGCTTTTCCAGGGGTATCCGTTATGCTCGATCAAATATGGAAATGCTAATGCAGGTTTTGGGTCTCGGGTACCAGGTTTTGGGTGTGGAGTAATTCTGCCCCCTGACTTACCCACCCCTGCCTACTTCGACAAGTTACCCCTCTGGGGTCGCTACGCGAACAGCACAGGCCTCCCAGGAGGGGATTCTGACCCCCGCCCTAACACCTGACACCTAACCCCTGATTCCCGCCCCTGTCCTTACCTTTACCTCCTTATCCCCGTGAGCTTCACAACCCTGGTCAAAAACTCTCTCAAATCCTTTAACTTCTCGCCCGCTAGCAGCCAAACCTTTTCCCCTGACCAGTTTGATGCGGTGGTGATGGGAACCTATGGGCGCTTTCCCATTGCCCTGACCCGAGGGCGGGGCTGTTATGTCTGGGATCACCAAGGTCGCCGCTACCTTGATTTTGTCGCCGGTATTGCCACCTGCACCCTGGGCCACGCCCATCCGGCGATGGTGGCGGCCGTGACCGAACAGATGCAAACCCTGCACCATGTCTCGAATCTCTACTACATCCCTGAACAGGGGGCCCTAGCCCAGTGGCTGGTGGATCATTCCTGTGCCGATCAGGTGTTCTTTTGTAACTCGGGGGCCGAGGCGAATGAAGGGGCGATTAAGTTGGCCCGCAAGTTTGCCCACACCAAGCGGGGCATCGCCAACCCGTTGATCATTACCGCTAAAGCTAGTTTCCATGGACGCACCCTGGCTACCGTTACGGCCACGGGGCAACCCAAGTATCAAAAGAATTTTGATCCGCTGATGCCGGGGTTTGCCTATGTGCCCTACAACGATATTGAGGCGCTGGAGACGGCGATCGCCGAGTTAGACGCCGACACCCCCCAGGTGGCGGCCATCATGTTAGAAGCCCTGCAAGGGGAAGGGGGGGTCTGCCCGGGGGAAACCGCTTACTTTCAGCGGGTGCGCCAACTGTGTGACCAGAAGGGCATCCTGCTGATTTTGGACGAAGTGCAGGTGGGCATGGGTCGCACCGGTACCCTGTGGGGATTTGAACACCTGGGTATCGAGCCCGATATTTTCACCTCCGCCAAGGGGCTGGGGGGCGGCATTCCGATCGGGGCGCTGCTGTGTAAGGCGAGTTGCGCTGTATTTGAACCGGGGGACCATGCCAGCACCTTCGGCGGTAACCCCTTTGCCTGCCAGGTGGGGTTGACCGTTTGCCAAACCCTAGAGGCCGATAACCTACTGGCCAATGTGCAGCAGCGGGGGGACCAACTGCGCCAAGGGTTGCAGCGGCTGGTGCAGCAATACCCCGATCTGCTCACGGAGGTGCGGGGCTGGGGGTTGATCAACGGTCTGGTGCTACATCCCGAGGCCAGCATCAAATCGGTTGATATCGTCAAAGCCGCTATGGCCGAAGCGCTGTTGCTGGTGCCGGCTGGGCCGCAAGTCGTGAGGTTTGTGCCGCCGCTAATCGTGTCGGCTGACCAAGTGCAGCAGGCCCTGTTGGCGGTAGAAAAGGCGGTGGCCTTGACAGTCAAGCGTGCCCAGAGCCGTTAGGGACTCGCAAGTTAATCAAGTCTCAGCACCATTCCCGCGCAGGGCGTCTTTTTCTAGATAGGCTACCTGTCAAGGTGACCTAACGAAAAAAACATTGGAAGCGTTTCCTAAGATTTAGGGCCCAAGAGATGGCGTTTGGGCTGCTTACCCCACAGGCTAACCGCTTCTTCCCTTGCAATGCGAAGCGCGACAACACATCCAACAGGCCAACCCTTCCGTGAGGACCAGGGCGACGGAACGCCCTGGTCGTAGGCCAAAGGCCGTGCGAAGCAGGGGTCTGGGGGGAGCGAAATCCCCCCAGCGGCCCATCTGGCTTTCCCACCAAGTATCACGGGCGGTGCATTGCGGCTTAACACAAGCGATTGAGGACTTTTATCGAGGAGATAAAGCCGCATAGGCAGAGCTGCGCCCCTGGCGCTATCCACCCTACGGCGAACCTGAATTCACCACCTTAACAAGGGGGGCAATGCCTACCCTAAGCAAGATCGTCGCCCAGGCAACTGAGATCAGCCTCAGCCACCTCAATTTCAGCGGTGTAGCAGGTCCAGTCCGACCGGGAGAAGGTGCGACCGCAGACAGCGGCCTGGCGATCGCCCTGATAGGCCACATAGTTGAATACCAATAATGGCATGCCCAACGGCACCGCCAGGGTCTCACTGAGTTCATAGGTGGCGGGAATGCTGTCGAGACGTACCTTGGCAGCATTCAGATGAATGCCGTGGCGCACTAGGGTGCTATAGGTGAACCCCTGCTGGAGGGCGTCTCGTAGGGTAGGGGCGATCGCTTTGGGAAAATAGGCTACATCTAGGGCGATGGGGGTATCGTCGGCATAGATAATCTTCTCTTGCCAGTAGACCTGGGCTGCCTGGGACGTCAGTTGCAACTGACGTCCCACCTCTGCTGATGCTTGAATTAACTGGAACCGTAGGGATTTTACCCGTCCCTGATACCCCTGCTGCTTCAGGGCCGCATCAAAATACATCAGCGGGTTAGCCATAGAAAAGCTAATTTTGTGGGGTTCCGTGACAAAAATGCCCTTCCCCTGATGCACGGTCACCAGTCCCTGCTGGATCAGGTTGGCAATCGCCTTGCGAATGGTGGTGCGACTCACCCCAAACATTTCTCCCAGGTCAAACTCACTGGGTAGCCGTTCCCCAGGGGCGTACTCCCTCGCCTCAATTTTGCTCTTTAGCTGTTCTGAAATCGTAATGTGCAGGGGTTGTCGATCCGCATCTGACCCAATGGACACCATGGGACATGTCATCATTTTTTGATTACCCTTGGCATCTTATCGGAAAAGCAGCCAGCCTAGAACGCCGATACAGATTCCAGGGGGCTAGTTTCATGGCAAGATGCCTACAGATGTTGGGGCCACAGCAGACCAAAGTTAAGGACAGATTGAACCGTAATGGAACAGATTCGAGTGGTTGTCCACGGCGTTGTGCAAGGGGTGGGGTTCCGTTACCATACCCGCCAGGTCGCTCAACAGCTAGGGGTGACTGGGTTTGTGCGCAATCAGCCCGACGGCACGGTGGAAATTGTTGTGGCTGGCACCCAGGCCCAAGTGCAGGCGCTCCTGCAGTGGGCTCACCGGGGACCCGCCAGCGCCCAGGTCAGCCAGGTGGACACAGAGCCCTATACCGCCAAGATCCTGGATAGTTTCACCATTGAGCGTTAAGAGACCAGCCAACACCCAGGATTTAACGACAGAGCCCAACCGATCTGAGCTATTCTTTGGGCACATTCCTCTCAAAGGCTTTAGGCATGAAACGGCGTGGCACTGTTCTTGGATTTTTCATCACCCTACTGGCGGTGGTGCTGGTGGCTGGCCCCTGGGGGCTGCCCGCCCCTGCCCAACGCAGTAGCCAAATCGGCCCGCCCCTGCGTAACTTAGTCAATCAATTTGACCCGGTGGTGATGCCCGATGCCACTGCCTATTCGGTGTTTACCACCGACGCTGCCACCCCACACCAGGTGTGGTACCGGATTTCAGGCGGAGATGCCCTGTTTCGCCAACGCCTGCGGGTGTTTAAGGAAAATGCTCCCCCCCGCCCGATCAATCAATTGCCCCCCCTGTCAGAACTAGAGCACGAAATCACCACCAACGCTCCCACCGAATGGTTTGCCTTCCCAGTACAGCAGGGGGTAGTGACCTACTACTTTGATGGCGATCATCGGGTCAGCCCCAACAGCCCCTGGCGAGATGCCTTTGGGCTCAAGGTCAGGCGCAGCCGTTATGGCAATGGCCACCTATTTGAACTGGGGTTTGAGGACAAAGAAATCCTGGACGACTATAACGACCTGGAAGTGGAGGTGGTGATTATTCAACCGGCTTTTTAGGTGACATTTAGGACAAGAAGGCAGAAGGTAGTAGGGCGTAGCCCGTGCGCAGCAGGCAGAAAGGGAATCCTGCTCTACATAAAGGGTTGCGCTGAAAGAAGTAGGTGAGTCATGGTTGCCGTGGAGGACTAGTGCTCAGTCAACAAAATAATGGCGGGATATGCAACTTAGGGTTTGCGGTATGCGGTTTAAGCCCAGCCGCAGACCGTTAACCGTGAACCCTGTCAGCCTGTCACCTTCAAATTGATAGACCACTAGCCTACAGCAACCCCTTGCCTAAAATTGGCGCCGAGCAAAAATCACCGAGGCGATGGTCAGTAATAGGGCGGTGTACAGCAGACCGTAGAGCAAATGCAGCAGCAGTTCTGTCCCCGAGGGCAGCAGGGCCATGCCATAGATCGCTTCATTGCGCAGGTTCAGCCGTTCCAGGTCTGGCAGAATCAGGTACAGGGCGTTAGTCACCCGCTGGATGGCCGGATTATCGCTGAGATTACCAAAGGCCACCAGGTCTTGGGTCAGGTGGCCCATCAGGTAGGTGGCAAAGGTCAGTAGGGTGGCGAGGAGAGAACTGGTAAATACCCCAAATAAAATCGCCACGGCGGTAATCAAGATCGCCTCTAGGGCCGTAAATCCCAAGGCCAGCATCACACTGGCCACCGGAAACGAGATCCGGTTGAGGCCCAGCACCGCCATAAAAATCACCCCCAAAGCCGCGATCAGCACCAGCAGCACCGCCGAGAGGCCCAGGTGCTTGCCAACGATAAATTCAGCCCGGCTGACAGGTTTGGCAATCAGTACCAGCACCGTCCGCTTTTCAATTTCTTTGTTGACCAAGCCCGTGCCCACAAACACGGCAATAATCACACTCAGCAAATGGATGGCGGCCAGGCCTAAATCCAGGGTGATTTTGTCTTGGGCCCCGGCGGATACTTCCGGTAGCAGTACGGTGGCGGCCACCATTAGCAGGGCAAATAGGGCAATCAAATAAAGGATGCGATCGCGAATCACCTCTAGAAACACATTGCGGGCAATCACCCCGACCCGAAATAGCACCATAGCGTTGTCCCCTTACCTAGCTTTGACGGTTGGTATATCTAGCAGGATGCCCAGCCTGCCGGGGGGTGTCTAACTGGCAAGACAGATTGGCCCAGCGGGTGGAGGCAAAGGGTTGAGCCTCCATGTCCGTACTGGTGTCGTAGCGCGCCCCCTGGGTCACGGGCATGAGGGAACAGGACTTTTCTAAGTGGTAGCCAGTGGCCTCGGCCGACGGCCCCGACCATATGGCCCAGATCTTGATGTCATAGCCATCGCCACTGGTGAAGGGCTGGAAGTCTACTTGCCAGAAATCATTTTCTAAGGAGGGTTGGTTCGCCATCCGGCGTTGCACCTCCCGCTGCAACGTCTGCCGTTGTCCCTGTTCATTCAGCAGCCACCGCTCTACCGACGACCAGGGCTTACCATCTATTTGTTCCCTCATAATGGTTTCTGCCATGCTCAGGTGGGTCACCCCCGCCGATAGTTGGGTCGATTGCCCTGGCAGGCGATAGACAAAGGCACTCTGGTCAAAGTTATCGGTCACCAGACTAGGGTAGTCTTGGATCCAGGCCTGAATGCGAAAGTAGAACTGAAACCAGCTGCTGATTAACAGGCTGAGAAGAAAGAGTAGCACCAGTTGTTGCCGCACCGATGGGGCAGGCCGTTTGGGGCGAAAATCCCAACTGATCAGAGTGGGGACGGCCACCACCCCAAAGGAGACCAGGGGCCAGGCGGTCAGGGCCGGTTGCAGCCACTCTCCGCCCCAGGAGCCAAACATAAACAGGCACAAAATCGCCCCCGCCACCCAGGGGGCGATCGGTATCCCAAAGGGCCTGATGCGGTTAGCCTCCAGCCCCCAACCAATGCCCAGGGCCAGCATAATCCAGCTGAGGGTAGCCATCACTCCGATAGTAAATGACGTGGTGCCCAGGGCCCGGGCCAGCAACGACATCAACCAGGAAAATAGACTCATGTAAATAACGGTCTGCCAGGCAAAGTAGCTTGCAGGCAGCAAAAAGTTAACCAGGGACTCGAGCGTACGACGAATAAAAGCCACCATTAGAGCGTGATTGCCCCCTGGTGCAACAGCAGCAAGATTAAGATAGCCGTAAAGCTCAGGGCATTGGCTTCTAGCACGGCCAGGGTGCGGGAGGGATAGTCCTGCCGCTGGGCAGCTTTACCCCGCCGGGCCATTTCGTAGCGCTGGTGGCGGCTCTCTGACTCTGTCGCCGCCGTTACCGGTGCTCGCTCCAACAAAACCATCAGCCAAATCAGCCCCTGCAGCTTGACCCAATAGGTGGCGAAAAACACCCCCATGGCACTAACCACCGTTAACACGGGCAGCATGTCAACCCAACCATTGGGGTAAAATCGATTAAACAACACAACGCTGATGATCTGGCTGCGTAGGGGTGGTGGCAGCATTGATTCTGCGATTAAAAACATGACCCAGCCTAAACTGGTGGCCAACAGATTGAGGCTGGCGGCATACTGCATGCTGGTTTGGTAGCCCAGACGCATTCGCTGACGCAGCACTAATGCTTCTAAACTAATGGCCACCATTAGCAGTAAGCTTTGGAAAGCGATTGCCCTTAGGGGCATAATACCTAAGTTAAAGAGTAGGTCTTGAAGTGGCATAGCTGAGTGCCGTTAGCAATCTACCTGGTATCACCCTGGTGCTATACAAGGGTATAACCTACCCTGGGCTTTCGCTAGAATTTTAGACCGAGTCGCTTAATAATCGGCAAACCCTGGTCAGGTCTTCCGTTCGTCCCGTCCCCCTAACCCTACAGCAATAGTTACGTCACTATGGTCAGAACCGGTATCGGCATCCGCACAGCTCAGCAAAACAACGAGCGTCTGACGGGGCAGATCCACGTCTACGATGGGGAGGGCAAAGGTAAGTCCCAGGTGGCCCTG
>SLIY01000022.1 GCA_007135385.1 Leptolyngbyaceae cyanobacterium CSSed165cm_216 | reverse complement strand
TCGTGAAGCACGATTGGGGTAATCGCTCACAGCCTACCGGCATAATGAAGTCAACTGTCCTGCCGGGGTCGTCTCATTTGAGATCCTAACTAACCCAAAAAACAATTAATCGAGGTGCCCATAAGCAAGAATTTAACCCTCGGCTACAAAAACGATACGGAACGGATGAGCGACAGCACGTAGTCTAGGGTGAAGTGACGATGTAGGCCCAACGGCGATGGCAAATGAAGAACAGGTCGCTTTGCTAAAGCAAGGGAGTAAGGTCTGGAATGCTTGGAGAGAAGAACACTTCGAAGTTGACATAGACCTCAGTCAAGCCGATCTCAGTCAAGCTGACCTCAGTCAGGCGGATCTTAGATTAGCTGATCTTAGGTCAGCTAACCTCAACAAAGCCCGGCTCCGCTCTGCAAAACTTGCCTCTGCAAAACTCTGCTCTGCTGATCTCTGCTCTGCTGATCTCAGCTACGTCAACCTTAGTTTTGCTGACCTTAACTCTGCTGATTTTAGTTCTGCCCACCTTCACGGTGCCGACCTTAGCTACGCTAACCTTAACTGCGCCAACCTCAGCGACGCTAACCTCGATGAATCTCAGGTTCTCTATACCGATTTCACCCAAGCAACACTTACGGGTGCCTGCATAGCCGACTGGCAAATTGGCAGTTCAACCATCCTCGAAGACGTCAAATGTGACTATATTTTTCGCACTTATGACGATATGGAGTATGAGTTCTTAGGTCGCCTTCCTGTAGACCCTGAAAGCACCTTTGCCCCAGGTGAGTTCACCCAACTATTTCAAGTCATTGCCAGTGCTCTAGAAACTATTCCTATCACCTTCACCGAGGGCATCGACTGGCAAGCCTTTTTCCAAGCTTTTCAAGACCTGCGAACCAGTTGCCCCGGCGAAGATATTTCAATTCAAGGCATGGAGCGCAAGGGCGATGCCTTTGTCGTGCGGTTAGAGGTTAATGCCGAGGCCGATAAAGCCGCCATTGAGACAGAGGTAAAGCAGCGCTACGCCCACCAACTCGCCGCCCTAGAAGCACAGTATCAAGAGCGACTGCGCCTACAATCGGAAGAAATTGCTCATCATCGGCAAACCCAGTCCTCGCTCCTTCACATCGTGCAAACCATGGCTGAAAAAGACTCCATTTCTCAAACCTTCCACGGCCCAGTGGGCAATGTGGCAGGCAGCAACCAGGGGCAAATGACCGCTTACATCAACCAAAATAATGAAGCCATCAGCCAGCTGATCGCCGCCCTGCGGGCATCGGCCCAGACTTTTCCCCCGGAGCAAAAAGACGACGTGCTCATGGAGCTAGATGACCTGGAAGGCGATCTCAGCCAGACTGACAAGCAATCGCCAAAGCGCATCGGCAAGCGCCTGCGACGGCTGATCGCGGCAGGGACGGCAGCCGCCACCCTGGCCAGTGGAACCGCTACCTTTGCGGGCAACGTCAACGAATTCACTGACCATGTGTTTGAGCTGGGGGAGAAAATTGGCCTAGCCCGAGAGGCCATCCAGGGAAACCTGTAACTTAGCTAAGACAGACAACGCTTGCGTGCCCATCAGATGAGCCAGATGCCCAATCGTGTTACATCTGCGGGAAGGCCTTAAGATTCGCTAGACAGCAGCAGGGGCAAACACCACAGCCCACAGCAACAGGGTCAGCAATACCGCCAGCGCCGCAATCAGCAGATCTCGATATTGGTCAGGGAATGTAGTGGCGTGTTTCATAGGACTCACCTCCAAGGGTGTCGAGGGAATGGCCTCCTCACTTTTATAGTGGCACTAAAGGCTGAAAGCATCCCCAAGTAGTAATGAAGTGTCACCCAAGGGGACTTTTTTTCATATTTCCCGCTGTTAAAACACTATGGTGCAGCTGACACCGCTCGATCTGCTATAGGCTGAAACAATCAGCCAAAACGTTAGTTCTGTGGCGAACGGGGGGTCTATGGCGGCTAAATCGCAAGTAAAGTCACTGTTAACCAAAGCCAAATGCCTGCGCCAAACAGACGAAATCTGGGAGTTCGCCAGCCCCCTGGGGCGGTTCTGGATTACACCGAAGCGGGGTGCGGCCTATCGGCCTTATCTATTCTTGGTGGTCAGTACAGCAGGGCAGGCGTTATTTAGTAAAAACCAACAGCAGTGCCCCGATGCCGATCAAATGCTGGAAACCCTGCTGCGGACCATGATTCGTCCTGGGCTGATGGCCGGACGACCGCGCCGGCCTCAAGTCGTATACCTGGCCAACGCTGAGATGGTCTCAGCGTTGGCCCCCACTCTGGCAGAGCTAGAAATTCGCTGTGAACATCGGGCCAGCTTACCTACCCTAGGCCGGACCCGGCAGTTTTTAGAGCGGGGGTTTACGGACAGAGATCCGATTCCTGGCCTGCTCTCTGTCACTGGGGTAACGCCCCCTCTGGTGCAACACCTCTACGAACTAGCCGCAGAGTACTACAAGGCGGCTCCCTGGCAATGGTTGGGGGATCACGACCCGATGGTGATCGCCTATCCGCCGAAGAGCGATCCTCGGTATGGGATTGTTATGGGCAGTGGTGGAGAAATCTTTGGCCTATCGGTCTACGACCACGTCGAAGGCCTGCGGCTGACATTCCGCCAAGATTTACCCCAGTGGGAGTTGATGCAGCGAGCCTCCTGGCTGGTTCTGTTCTTTGAAGAGCCGATGGCCATGAGCTTTGATGACCTAGACGCAATTCTGCAATACGACTGGCCCGTGGTCAATGAGCAGGCCTATCCGGTCTTTGGTCGCACCACCCCCGATGGACAGCTCAAACCGCCTTCCCTAAAAGATCTGTTATGGCTGGAGGGTGCTTTGTCTGGAATCTTAGGTTACCTGCCCCAGTTTTTGCAGGAGGGGTTTGGCGATGACGATCCTGACCATCTGATGCTGCCGGTTAAGACCATTAGCGGTAAGGCCAAGATGCAGCTGGGCATGCCCGAGTTAGACGACCTGCTTTTTGCTGACGATTAACCCTGTCTCGATCCGGCATGGGGGATGCCTTCTGGAGCCATCTCAATTAGCTCTCCGTTCAGTAATTCCAGGGGTTGCCCCTCAAACAAACCAGCTTGCACAGCCCGATGGTAGCGGTCAATCATCCACCGATAGGACTTGATCGCCGCAGGGTGCTGATGGGTCGTTGAAAGGGTCATCCGTGGCTTCCGAGGCTTGCGGGCCGAGCCTTGAAGCTATTGTACTCTGCCAATGGAAGGCTTGAGTGAGCCAGTCTTGCCGAGGGGATGGATATAGATATCCCATAGGGAGCATAGCGCCAAAGGCTCGACTCTGCGTACATGGCCCTACGTGGCCCTATCCCCTCGATCAAAGCTCCCAGGTATTCGTTTTAAGCCGCAATGTGCCGCTCAAAACAACTAGTCATCGTCGAGACTTTCCATCGTTTCAGTAATCTTGGCCTTGATCTCCTCCATGCTGGGCATAAATTCCTTTTTCTTCTCAAACCCTAACTTGATCTTTTCGCCAATTTCCTCCGCTGTAGGAGCCATTTCTGCCCCTGGGGCATCGGGGGCAAACGCTTTCTTGGCTTCCATGCCAGCCTTGATTTTCTCGGTAATTTCCTCGGCTGTTGGCATAAACATTTCTTTCTTCTTCATGAAGACTTCCTTCTTTTGCTCAGGGGTAAGGGTGGCAAACAACTCCCCTTTAGGTAGAGACTTCATGGCGGCAGACAACTCTGACTTTTGTTCTAATGTCAAAGCCATAGACTTAAAGGCCTTACGCAAGCTATAACCATCTTGAATGGCAGCTTCAAACTTTTCCTGCTGCTCAGGAAATAGAATGCTTTCAATTTCAGGCACATACTTTGATGCCAAATCATCAATATAGGCCTGTTGGTCTTCGGTCAGATCTAAATCATTAAACCAGGGTAAAAAGAAAGGCTTTGCCTGAACTGGGCTGGCAACCAGTACCAGAGATAAAATCGCACACAGAATAACGGCCAGAAACTTGCGTATCATGCTGACGTAATCTCCTTGTCTAATCTATATCGAACAAATCTATATCGAGCCAACGGGCCAGACTAGGAGTCTAACCCATCAGGCCCTAACCTTCATCCTTGGCAGCTTTGGCATGTTCAGTAAAGGCCACGATCGCCATAAATGAAATCACAATCGTAGGCAAGACTAAACTCCACCAAGTTTCAGAAATCAGGACAAAGTAGGTGGCGGCCAAACCGCCGAGGGCAAACCCAAACATAACCGATAGCACCCGTCCCATGCGCTCCATTGATTCGGCGGCGGCAGCCACCGCCTTCATATTATCTTTGGCCGCAAACTTGGAAAGGATAACTTCTACAATATCAATGGTGAGTTGCGTAGTATTACCCGTCATAACGGTAGTTGGTATATAGCTCTTGAACACCCCTTTAGCCTCTTTCATCAATGCATTCTGAATAGCCATCGCCACTACACCAGCAATACCAATAGGCAAAATATATTCTTCTTGAATATTGAAAATTAGAGCCGGGGATAACGTTACCCCAATAATCAGAAAAACGATCAGGGCGATCGCCTCAGCGGTCAAAAGTACAGCAAATACAGGCCACTCTTTCTTGCGGGCATAGCGAGCCAGCAACGAGGTGGCAGCTACGGTAATCATAAACGCTGGAAACATTAGGAGGTGGGTAATGGTTGCCTCTTCATCTGCGTTGACAAACTCATAGCCAGCTAAGGCAATATTACCGGTGACATGGGCGGTGAAAATGCCAAATAAAATAATGAAGGCTGACGTATCGACAAAACCAGCTACCCAACTTAGCATAAACCCTGCCGGGCCATCGCTAAGTAAAAAGCCGCCAAGGCTAAATCCTGACTTGGTAATGGATGGACTTGCAACCATAGTAAATTTAAGACGGTGAATTTAAGACGGGGTGTGGCAAGCAATCAGACAGGGGATAACGAACAGAGTTAAAGACACAGCCAAAACAACACCTATGCACAAACATCATCCTGGGTGATAATCACCGGTTCAGTAACAGAATTGACCTTATTTAGTCTTTATCGTACTTTTCTAGCTTTGGTGAAATCACCTTCACAACTTGATAAAGGTTGTCATCAGTCGTCACCAGTACGGGTGCCTCTTCTGGCTCAGTGGATTCTTGCTTAACTGAGTCCTGCTCAACCGATTCAGTCGCCAGGGTGATTCTGGGTATTTGGTCGAGGTCAGAAAACTCTGTGGTGCTGCCCCAGTTGGCTAAAAGCGCCACATAGGGAGATTCGACTCCTTTTAAAAGTACCGTTGTCCGAGGGGCTGGGTACATAGCTGGCACGGTGGCCAGGGAGGCTTGGGCCATGGCTAACAAATCAGCCTGATGCTCCACCGTATCCGTGGCAAAACCACTAAACTGTACGACCGATGTACCGCCTGCGATCGCGGCTAGTAGTCCCGGTGGAGACACCACCTGGTCAATCACGAAGGAAGCTGTCAAAAAAGGAGCAACTGCGGCAGCCTTGGTTTCTGCTTGGCCCTTGTCTTTGGCTTTCTTATACTTTTCGTAATATTTTGTATAGTCCTCAGCCTGACTGGTGTTACTAGTTAAGGAGGCTTTGAAGGCATCATAGCTGGCCTGGTTTTGCCACTGGGTCAGCTCAATAATGCGAGCACCATCTTGACTGGCGAGAATCGAAAAGCTATGAAACCCTGGGATCTTTTTGTAAAAGGACTTACTTGTCTTGAAGAAGGTCTTAATGGTGTCCGCCTGGGTTTCGGCGGTGGTTGCATAAACCGACACCACATTCACCCCTCCACTCGCTGGATCAAACATCAGCAACTCCGGCGTTTTATTGGCTAGGGCTGCTTCTATACACATCCCCCAACCCGTAGCCATAACACTGAAGAATAATCCAATGGTAAGCAAATTACGTTGCAGTGATCGAATCATAGCTGTGCCGATCTTAATCTCCCTAAAAGTAACTCGGCAACGCTTAACCCTGCGGTGCTCTGTCGTGGACCATGCTGAACTGGGTTGAATCGTAGCGCCACAGGTAAATAACTAAATGTAGCTGAGCATACAATCTGCCAGAATCATGGCTTGTGAACTCAAGCACAAGTATTCTCTGACACTGCTTGTATTGTGTGAGTGCTGCTGTGTGACTCTGCTAGTGACACTATTGCAGCCGCCTTGTCGACCTGCAAAGCGTCCCGAGACTAGACACCATAGGGCTTCTTCCCGTCTTGTGTTCAGAGTTACAGAACTCACTTGCTATTAATCCTATAAATGTGAATAGTTTAGCTGTATACAGTACACCGTGTGCAGATGAGTGTGCAGAGGATGCCGCCAAAAATGTTAAAAGTTGCTGAAATCTCCCTTAGGAAGGAGGTGGCGACTTGGATTTTTCCTTTCCGGTCGACATTCTTAGGGCTCAAGGCAAGGGATTCTGTAGCGTAGGTAACAATAAAACTCCTGGTGGCTTGTAATTCTTTGATAGGTCACCAAGTTTCGTTTAACTAGCCACGTCTTGTTTGGAGGGTACATGGCACAGGCAGACCATGAAAGCATAATTGAAGAAGCTAAAGAAGCTGAAACAGTTCGAATTGATTCTGAGTTACTTTACGGTTTACACGACCGTCCTTCCTTTGGAGAGTCAACGATTGTAGCCATTCAGCACGTTATGGCCTCTTTTGTTGGTATCATTACGCCTCCACTGCTGATTAGTAATGCGCTTGGTGTAGATGCGCTAAACACCAGCATTATTATCAGTATGTCTTTGTTTATGAGCGGTGTTTGTACCTTTATTCAGTGCCGCCGCTTTGGTCCTGTGGGGTCTGGACTGCTGAGCTTGCAGGGAACTAGTTTTGCCTTTCTAGGGCCAATCATCGGTGTTGGTGTAGCGACCATTGAGGCCGGGAGTACCCCTGAACAAGCCCTGGCCTTAATTTTTGGCTGTTGCTTTTTTGGCTCATCAGTTGAAATTATTCTCAGTCAGTTTTTACATTTGGGGCAACGCATTATCACTCCAGTTGTCTCCGGCACTGTGGTGATGATCATTGGACTCAGCCTGATTCGGACAGGGATTATTAGCTTGGCCGGGGGGGCTGCAGCGCAGGCTGGTGGCACCTATGGCAGCGTGCAAAACCTACTATTGGGTGGGTTGGTGTTAGCGATTGTGGTGGCCTTGACCTTATCCCCTAACCGTTATCTACGCATGGGGGCGATCGCCATTGGTCTGATCATTGGTTACTTCGTCGGCCTAGCTTTAGGCATTGTTAATTTTGGTGCCCTGAATGAGTTGCCCCTGTTCCGTTTACCCGTTCCCATGCGCTTTGGGTTTGACGTCACCTTTGCGGCCCTGGCTCCATTCTTAATTCTTTACCTGATTACGGCAATTGAAACGATTGGGGACTTAACGGCTACCTCAGCGGTATCTGGGGAACCGGTGAAAGGGAATATCTACTTCCGCCGCATTAAGGGGGGTGTCTTAGGGGATGGGATTAACTCCGCCCTGGCGGCCGTATTCAATACCTTTCCCAACACCACCTTTAGCCAAAACAACGGCGTCATTCAAATGACCGGTGTTGGCAGTCGCTATGTGGGTTTCTTTGTTGCCGGTATCTTTGCCCTGCTGGGTCTTTTCCCGCTGTTGGGCGGCGTTTTACAGGCGATTCCTCAGCCTGTGCTGGGAGGTGCCACCATCGTTATGTTTGGCTCTATCGCCGTGGCTGGCTTAAACATTGTGGCGTCTACGGGGTTAGATCGTCGCTCAGCGGTGATTGTGGCTGTCTCCCTAGCATTGGGGCTGGGGGTCGTCTATTCGCCTGAAATTTTGGCCGATAAGCCCGCGCTGATTAGAAATGTGTTTTCCTCAGGAATTTCGACTGGTGGTTTAACGGCTATTTTGCTCAACATTATTCTGCCAGGGCGTCCTCCCGCCCCTCGCCGCACCCCTGACCCAGCGGCTGCCGCCGAAGCCTGATATCCCCAAGGCTGGAGGTAATTCCAGTCAGGCTGCTTATAGTTTCTGGCCAAGGGTTTTGATCATCCAAAGGTCTTGGCTAAATCCGGCGATCTGGAAAGACGGCATATTTCTTGGGCTGTTCTTTCAGCTACATATCGCCATCAAGTTCCTTGATACCGTCAAGGGGTTTTAATTTCAGACATTTATGGTGTGAGGAGTACGAATGCTTAATCATGTTGTTCCTAGCGCAGTTTTGCGCTGGTTTGCGGCTGCAAATTGTCGCCGTAGCCTGTGGTCGGTGGCCCTTTTGTTATTGCCTAGCTTGCCTGCGGTGGCCGCTGAGCCCACCTCGGCTGAGTCCGTGTCTTCTGGGGCAGCCGTGTCTTCTGGGGCAGAAGTGGCGACGATCGCCCCTGTGTTTGCCACAACTGTAACCCCAGACGAATTGGCCGAGGCCGAGGTTCCCGCCGCCGCCCCAGCAACAACCCTGAGGGAAGATAGCTCTCGCCTTGGCTTTGCTGATGAGGCTGTGGAATTGGCGGAAGGGGAGCCTTCTCAGCTCTTCCAGGTGAGCCATTTGGCGACTAGCTTAGACACGGGAGAGCGGGTTCTCCCAGCAGCGACGGATCTAGCTCAGGTGACGCGGGTAACTGACTTTTCAGACGTGCTACCCAGCGATTGGGCATTTCAAGCCCTTAGCGGCCTAGTAGAAAACTATGGCTGTATTCAAGGGTATCCCGATCGCACCTTCCGGGGGCAACGCAGCATCACCCGCTTTGAATTTTCCGCTGGCCTCAATGCCTGTCTAGATGTGCTGGCCACCCTGATTGGCGGTGTGGCTGGGGAAGATTTAGAGGTAATTCGACGCTTACAAGACGAGTTTGCCGTGGAGTTGGCGTCTCTCGATGGTCGGGTTGACCTGCTCGAAGCTGAGGTGGCTGAACTGCGATCGCAGCAATTTGCCACCCAAACCAAGCTGCGGGGTTCGGCCTACTTCAACATCGGCACCGGCTTTACCTATGGGGCCATTTTGGCCGAGGGGAACAGCGTCTTTGCGGCCGCCCGTGACGGCGCTGGGCAACCCGTTGTGCGCACTATCGATCGCGATCCTGGCACCCCGTTTGGTGGTCTGACCTGGATCAACATGGACACCTCCTTCACCGGAGCTGATCGGTTGAAACTCCAATTCACTGCTGGCTCTGGGACTGGGGTCGGCAACCTGTATGGGTCTGCCGGGTTATTCAATACCTTTGGGGTGCCCTTCACCTTCCAAAGTGGTGGCGGTGGTAACTACAGCCTGTTCATTCGGGAGCTCAGCTACCAGTTTCCCCTAGGGGATAGTCTCACGGTCGATATTGGACCTCGGATTAATTGGTACGGCTACTTTGATCCAAACCGTTACACCTTCTTTGGCACCGGGGCCAACAGCTTTAACTCCAGCGGTAGTACCCTAGTCAATAGCCTGGACCGAGGAGCTGGCATCATCGCCGTGTGGGATGTGGCTGACTGGCTCGACCTGCGAGTGGGTTACCTGGCGGAAAATAACGAGTTTCTACCCGGTCCTCGAACCGCCTCAGATCCGACCCGGGGCCTGTTTGGCGGCACCAACACCCTAACCGGTCAAATTGGCTTGCGCCCCTTCAACAACCTCAACCTTCGTCTGCTTTACACCCGCTCCAACATTGAGCCAGCTCCGGGTACTGGCTTTATCGGCGGTAGCTTCCAGCCCATTTACGGTTTTGCAGATGATGGATTTGGTGGTCCTTTAACGAATGCTCCAGCAGATACTTTTGTGGTCAACTTTGACTGGACTCCGGCCAGCTGGCTAGGGTTGTTTGGCCGTTATAGTTACGGTTCCACTCAGTTAACGTCTGCCACAACCGGTGCAAGAGTAGGAGACGTCAACGCCCAAGCGTTTCAGTTTGGCCTCGCCTTCCCCAACTTGTTTAAGGAAGGTGCTCTGGCTACCCTGTCTTATGTCATCCCCTTTGATGTGACTGGTGGTCGCGAGTTTCTGATCTCCGGGGGTGGAGATGGTGGTACCCAGCAAGAGCTGGAGCTATCCTACCGGTATCCCCTGACCCGGAATATTGCCCTGATGCCGTCGGCCTATTGGATTATGAATGCCAATAACTTCGACAGCAATCCGGACATCTTTATCTTTAACCTCCAGACTCAGTTCTCCTTCTAGATCTGTTGTCGCTTAGGGACGTGGGTCCAACCTCAGGCTCCTTTACCGTGTTGTTGCTGAGCAGGGTAAAGGAGTTTTTTTGCTTGCAATCAATAGGGTTGAGCGAAGTCGTTCATCAAACGTCTTCCGGAGGAAGAAAACCTGGCCACCTGGTACACCATTACCCCGCAGACCGCTTGTCCTGGTCAATCCTCCCAAATCTTTGGGGTTTTGC